>CAZNMS010000087.1:0-8313 GCA_964573505.1 uncultured Planctomycetaceae bacterium
CGAATTAAAAACTACCCCACCTTCTCCAGTCTTTTACCGTTTCATCAGGCCAGCCCCCACTCCCCACTCCCCACTCCCCATCAAGCACGGGCGAGTGCAGTCTCACCGCAAGTGGCGCCCATGAAATGGAACTGCACCGAGCGGTCACAGTATGACGGACTTGCAGTCCGTCGATTCGAATCCATCACGGGCACGAGTCGATCTGCCAATGACCGCTGTCGGCGACTCAAGTCGACCCAGAAACGAAAAAAGCGGCGTCTCGTTGGGACGAGACGCCGCTCTTGATGGCTTCGCGATCTGAGATGTAACTCGGATTACCTCAACAGTGACAAGACTTGCTGCGGTCCCTGATTCGCGATCGACAAGACCGAGATACTGGCTTGCGACAGGATCTGCGACTTCGTGAGGTTCGCAGACTCTTCGGCGAAGTCGGTATCAGCGATATCGCTACGAGCTTCAGACAGGTTCTCCAATGCAACGCCGAGAGCAGAAACGTTGGTCTCGATGACGTTCTTCTGAAGAGCACCCAGTCGACCTCGCAGAGTCGAAACTCGTTCGAGCGACTCGTCGACGATCTTCACGAGGTCAGCACCCGACACCGAGCCGCCGACGTCTCTCAAGCTCTTGCCGCCGCCGGTGCCCAGTTCGAACAGCTTGCCGCTCACACCGCCGAGACGAGCGGTGTTGACCGCTTCGATACCGACGTTGAGCTGACCGTTCGAGGTGACTTGATCGTTGATTTGGAACAGCGATCCGCCGCCCGTGATGTTGACGGTGACGTCTTCGTTGACCGTGTTCGCACTCTCGGCAAAGGTGAGGGACGCATCGAGAGAAGCCGTCTTCACCGATGCTCGCAGTCCCTTACCGACTGCCGTGTTGCCGTTAATCGTGGCAACGATGTCGGCCCCCGCATCTCGGCTCTTTTCCACATTGGCCGCGTCCTTCGTGAGGAACTCGCCAGCGAGGACTTTGAATTCGACGAACGAATCCGAGCCATATTCTTCGCTGTTGAAGGTGATCTCGCCCTGCACTTTTCCACTCAAGGCGGTGGTGCCAGCTCCAATCACATCACCGTTAGAACCGGTTGCGGTTGCAGTGATCAGAGCACTCGCCGCGTCGCTATTCGCAATTGCCTCGGCGATGTCTTCATTCGTTGCCGTCGAGCCAGCTCCGATGTCGCCGAGCTCAATCGTGATCGTCACCGATCCTGAGCCAACGCCAGAAACACTAGAGACTGATGTGCCCGAGTTCGCTGAGCCATCGGCTAAGACGATGCTGATGTTGTCGCTCGTTGCACGTCGTTCGGTAATCGCAAGAGTGTCCGAACCAGCGCTCGTGATCGTGCCCGTTGCTTTGACCGCTGCCGTCGTGACTTCAGCCGACACACCGGTTGCGTCGGAGATCGCGTTCACAGCGTCAGCGATGTCGTCGATCTCAGCGTTCTGATCGAAGAACAAGACCTGACTACCGCTCTTGCCTGCAACTTCGAAGGTGAGATCTTCGATCGGAGCACCTTCGGAGTACTTCAGCGAGCCCTTCTGAGCGGCAGAGACGACGCTCGCAGCAACTTCGATCGTGCTGTTCGTTCCGAAGAACGCTTCGTTGACCTGATAGTCGCTGAGCTTCCCGGCATCCGTGCTGGCGATGCTTGTGGTGAAGGACTTCGAACCATCAATCAGCTTGTCGCCGTTGAAGGTCGTGTTCTGCGAGATGCGGTTGACGGCTGAGAGTGCGGCATCAATTTGCAGTTGGTTCGCGTCGATTTCGGAATCAGACAACGCACCTTTATTCAAACCTTCCTGCACCAGTCCGCGAACCTGATTGAGCAGGCCGCTGATTTCGCCGAGAGCACCGTCGGCGGTCGCAATCACGTTGCTGGCTCGATTGCTGTTCTTGACTGATTGCTCAATCGCGGTGATCTGCAGACGCAAACCTTCGCTGGCGATGATGCCTGCGGGAGCGTCTTTACCGCGATTGATCTTGCTACCCGTCGAAAGGCGTTCGAGCGTCGTGTTCAACGACTTCGACGCGTTGTTGAGGTAACGCAAGCCTCGGGTTGAAGGAGTGTTCGTACTAATTCGCGTCATGGGGAAATGCCTTTCCTAAGGTTACCTGGTCAAGCCCTGGGTCCTCAGGAACCTCCGAAATCGACCGCTGGGCGGCGGTCCGAACAACGTTCGCAGTGAGGGTGCCGTGTGACGTTACTCGCCGCCGGCGGTGGTTCCGTAGGGCCTCGGAAGGATGAGTCTCAACAGTTCTCCGATCACTCTCCCGAGACGTCCATTGCCTCGGTCGATCATCCAGAAAGATTGGCTCAATCGGCTTCGCAGTCGGCTTCTTACCGGTACTAAACCTTGAGCGAAGATCGCGCTTGGCGGTCCCAGCAATCAGCATCCTGCGAACTACTTCGGGAGCCCCTCGCGATCACCGATACGTGCCAAGTGGCAATCTGGAATCGGCCATCGCAGCAAATATCGGTCAGGTTTAGACCGGTGAGGGAAGCGAGGCGGGGACACGGCGGCGTTTTGGGGAACATTAAGAAGGATCCCTGCGCCGCTGGGGGAAAAGCCTGCACGCGAGATCGGGGACGAGTCATCGCTGTCGCCATGAGGAGACTTCGCCCTGCGGACCGTTCGTCAGTCAATGACGAGGTGCGTGCTTGAGTCGCAGGCACTTCCAGTCGGTGAGCTTCGAGGGTAAGTCGAGTCGGCTTCGAGAACGCAGCATCGTTGCCGGTGAGTTCGCAGAGCCGCGCCCGTCAGGAGTTCTTCACCGGGTGCGCCGGCACAACGGGTGAGGAACACTGGTACGACGGACTTGTAGTCCGTCGAACGTCATGAGAAGCGACGGACTGCAAGTCCGTCGTACCGACAAACGGATGTGTTCCTCAGGAAGCGAAATCGGTTACGAAATAGCCACAATACTGCTTCCTGACGGGCGTGGCTCTGCGACCCAATGCGACGCCGAAATGAACCTTGCTTAGAACGCGAAGACGGCACGGGATGGAATCCCATGCTACGACGACGCGACCGCATCGGCCTTCAGACCGAGCGCATTGAGGCGGCCTTAAACGGCATCGCCATTTGGGTCGATTCCTGCAGCTTGCAACTTCGCAAGCAATCGAGCAGCTCGCGCCTCAGCAGCTTCTGCTCGGCGATTGGCGTCAGCAGCTCGCTGTGCCGCGAGCTTTGCGAGACCCTCTTGAATCTTCGCGCGTTCTTCGGCGTCTCGTCGATCTTCGGCTTGCTCGAAATACGACCGGAAGCGCACGCCATCCGCGCCATACATCGCGAGTTTGCCCTCTTCGATCGCGATGCGAACTCCCAATCGAGGACTGACCGTCTCGACAACGTTTCGCTCGGAAACGAACTGGTCACCGACTCGGCGATAGACAGTCAGCGTGCTGGGATCAGGGTCATAGAGGTAGCACTCTTCGACGCCGTACCGCCGGAAGAACTCGATACGCCGCTCCATCTCAGCAGCGCGATTCCCCGGCGACATGACCTCGAAGACAACTTGCGGAGCAATGTCTGCCTCTCGCCATTGCATGTAGGAACCGCGATATCCCTTTGGTCGGCCAATGGCGACCATCGCATCAGGAGCACAACGCAACTTGTTGTTGCCCTCGACCGGGTACCACAACAGGTTCCCTGCAACGAACACATTCGGGTCGGGCTTGAAGTACTCATCGAGTCCGAACTTGATGAAGGTGAGCCAATCGAACTGCTCGGTGTTGTCCGCGATTGGTTCTCCATCACTGTCGGGGTACTCGATCATCGTCAGCAGTTCTGCGACGGTCATGGTCGTAGCCATTTCAATCTCCCGAGTTTGAACCAATGCCCCTTTTGATTTGCTCCTGCCGACAAAGTTCACCGCGCATTCTGCGTGCTCCGAGAGGCCGATGAGCTTGCTCGAACCTCGTAGCATGGACTTCTAGTCCGTGCTTGCCTTTGAGAAGTTCGCGGTGCTTCCGCTGTTACCGTTCAGCACGGGCTAGAAGCCCATGCTACGACGGGGCCGACAGCTTCCTCGCCCACTATGCCAATGGCAGGGACATCAACATCTCGCTCTCGACAGGCTTTGGCGCTTCGTCTTCTTCTGGTGCCAACACCGTATCGACCAAGAAGTAGAGCAACTGCCGCAGCTTTTCATTTTGAGTGTCGTCGGCCAGCGACTCAGCACGAGCACGCGACTTGTCGACGAGTGCTTCGGCTTTGTCGAAGACACCGCACTCCTCGAAAATCCGACGCAAACGCTCGACTCGCAGCGGGTCATTCGGATCGCCGGTGATGATGTCTTGCAGAGCGTCTCGCTGACTTTGATTCGCTGCTTCGATCGCCATTGCGAGCAGCACGGTCGGTCGCAGCGCCTTCGCGTCCTGACCGGCAACGAGCTTGTTGTTCTTGTCGCCGCGCCAGTCCTTGAGATCGTTGAGCACTTGAAAGCCAACGCCTAAGTGACGGCAAAACGCCGGGACCATTTCTTCGTTTTCGCCCAATGGACCGGCCATGCGCAAGCCCGAGTACAGCGCGGCCTCAAACGCCGGAGACGTCTTCAATGCGTAGATCTGCAGCGCATCGAGCGCCGTAAGCTCGATCGTCGGTCGGCTCTGCCATGCCATCTCGGCGCCTTGCCCGTCGCAGAGCTTGATATGTGCTTGAGCCATTCGATCTGTCACATCGCACGCGACTTCGGCTCCGAAGTCTGCTCGCACGGAGTTCAGCAGCTTGTACCCGAGCCCAATCAAGTGGTCGCCGACATTGATCGCGGCGCCAAGATCATGCTCGCGATGCACAGTCGGTCGGCCATAGCGGTAGAGGTCGTCGTCTTCGATGTCGTCATGCACGAGCGAGGCTTTGTGAAACGCCTCGATCGACATCGCAACGCGACAGACCGAGTCCGGCACTGGCAGCCGATCGACCTTCTCTAACTGAGTCTTCTGCAACGCACCGCCGGTCGTTGCGTCATAAGCCGCGAGCGTGATGAAAGGTCGGAAGCGCTTGCCGCCATTCGCGAGCCAGTCGTAAGCGATCTTCTCGGTGAAGGCGATTGGTGCATCGGCGCGTGCCGGGTCCTTCGTGCGAACGCGCGGCAAGAGGCGTTCGAAGTCACGCTCGAACAAGAAGTTGCCGGCACGAATCAGTGGCAGGAACGAAGGCGTCTCGGGCTCGGGCATCGGCTCGTACTTGTCGAGCACCTCAAAGACCCAACTTTGATCGAGCGTTGTGTTCTTGCAGTCGCCGGAGTGCAGAGGAATCGCATACGACGGCACGCCCGCGATCAGCACTTTGTCGATCGCCTTCTCCAGCACGTTGAGGCACGCGACACCGAGAATGCCGTCGATGTAGCCGCTCACGATGATCTTCAGAACGATCGGCGAGCCTTCCGCGACGAGCACCTTGTAGCCCAGTTTTTCCGCTTTGACTTTGTAGTCCGCGATCGAGCACGCCCCGCAGGTCTCGCAATCAAGACCGAACTCGTCGTAGTCCGCCGGGCAACCTTCAGCATGCTTAAGACAATGCGGCAGCAGCAGCATGCGGCGATTGAACGGGATCGCGAGGAACTGTCGCTTCCAGAAGAAGTTGCCGATCAAGACCGCTGCAAAGCCAACATACTGCTCGCCCATGCCGACTCGACTGAGCAGATCTCGCGACCAATCTTCAAGATCCGCCTTCGTGAACTGACGGCTGCGATCAAGCGTCGCGGCGTAGCGTTCGGCCTCGGCCTTGAGGAGTTCGCGTTGTTCGAGCGACTGCGGGACAGCCTTAAGGTGCGTCGTACTTTGCCGCCGTCGACGGCGTTTGACCGGCGCTTCTTCATGATCGACATGCTCGATCTCAGCACCAGTCACGTCATCGTCGATCTCAGTCACAGCGGTCGCAGACTCAGCAGAAGCAATCAACACAGCAGACTCCTGGAGCAGGAGGTTTCGTTTCAATGTTACGCACGAAGCAGTCAGCGTTAGAGGAACTTGTAGTCATCGGGGCTTGCCCCGACTGTGAGTGACACCTTGCTCCAATCGTCTTGCGGCAGCAATTTCGTCAACAAGTCCCAGATAAGTTCATGCTTCGAGCGTCGTCTTTGTCCGTCAAACTTTCGGCTGACGACAACAAGATGAACGCTGTCTTCAGGTCCGTCTGATAGGTCGACGAGATCCGTCTCGTCTTTGAAATAAGCACTTTTCAGTGCGTTGTAGATGCGTTGCTTTAAGTCGGTACTGGCCATGCTCAGTCCTTACACGTTGCGTTCGATCCATTGGCTAACTCTGAGGACAGATTCAATGAACTCGTCAGCATCTTCCTGACTGGCGAGATTCGGCGAATAACGCCAAGCACTGCTCCAGTGATTAACTGACGCGAACGCCAACCAAGTGGCGCGATCTTGTCGCAAGCGATCGAATCCCCCAGTTAGTCGCAACAGCAATTCGACATTGTGATGAAACACAGTGTCGTCCGTTCGAAGGAGCCTTCGCGACACCAATTCGTCTTCCAGTTCCGTCAAATCGCCGCAGCCGAACCGCTGCAGCCGAACCGCTGCATCAACTTCACTTTCAGCAAGCACTCGACCGCGTAGCCTGCGAGGTACATCGCACCTCGCCAACGGCCATGAGCCAGCAAAACGCGGGCATCATCGAGACGATGCTTGCCTGCCTTTGCTTGCTCAGTGACTCCCTGAAATTGATCTCGGCCCATGACTTAACCCGTAGGTCGGGATCCATTCCGGCCTGCCCGTTGCGACTCGGTTGCGACAGCTTTCAAACGCCCCTTCGGATCAGTGAAGAGGCCGGAGCAAGTCCCGACTTACGCCTCATTTTCCCCACAAATTTCGAGGGCTCGACGCAATGCCGAGACCGCGAAGACGAGCGGATAGAGTCGCTCAAAATACCACAACTTGGCGAAATAAAAACCTACGGGTGAAGGCTCCGTGAGCGAACCGTCAAGCAGGCGATTGATTAACCAGTCGATCCCGTCGAAAGCTTGCGACCGATACTTTTTGAAGTCGAGCAGCACCTCTGTTGCAAGCGCCGTCTCCTCTACAGACGACGCAATCCCCGCCGCTCCGCCCCATCCGCCGTCCGCGTTTTGAATGCTCGCGAGGAACGCCGCGCCGCGCTGAGCTTCGTCCGTCTCCAGCCGCTGACAGTCGCGATAAGCCATCAACACGCGACTCGTGCCGTAAGTCGGATTCTCGTCGTCATGAGCATGCTGGTTGCCGAACCACAGCGGCAGCCATGAGCCGTCGGGGCGCTGCCGATCGTGAAGGAATCGAAACGCTCGGGTCACTGCGTCGGCGTTAGAGCGGCCTGCCGAATCGAGACTGCGAATGCAGTGAGCGGTGATATCCGGCGAACTGCGATCGAATGGCAGAGTGCCCCAACCTCGGCAAAACGTCGGAAACCCGCCGTCACGATTCTGCAAACCGATGAGCCATCGCGACCCCGCCGTCAGTGCTTCTTCCACTATCGCTTGATCAAGTCTCGCTTGCCCCTCGCCCCTCGCCTCAAGCCGCTCCAATGCCAGCATTGCTCCCGGAGTGTCGTCCGCATCGGGTACTCCGCCGGGGAGATCGGTCCATGCCCAGCCTCCGGGCGCGGCGTTCGTGAAGGGATGCACGTCGCGATATTGCTGCCCGAGCAACCATTGTCGCAAATCGGAGCGCAGCGACTCCGGCACATCGTCCTTAAGGGCATTGATCGCCAGCGTCGTGACCCATGTCGCCAAATTGGTGTCGATCGGCCAACTGCCATCGGGGCGCACTGACTCGCACAAGAACTTCAACCCGCGCCGCACAACGACATGATCGACGAGCCCCTTCGCGATCAAACTCATCGTGACAAAGCTCGTCAGCGGAGCGGCTTCGAGGAACCCACCATTCGGCGGCTGAATCCGTTCGAGCACTTGCAGGCTCTTGCTGATCGCGCGGTTGCGAACCCAGCGCACGAGCGGATTCCAACTCGGCGCGAAGTGATGCTTCACTTGTCCAATCGCGATGAGCGCCGGAAGTGCATAGCTCACGACCGGCAGTTTGACCGCCGCATAGAATCGAGCCGGCAAGCACGCCAATTCAAACGGCAGCGACGAAACCTCACGCCAATCAACGAGCCCCGCCAGCGCGCAGTGAGTGAGGATCGGCACCGAAAAGGTCTTGTCCTTCCCATACCGCTTGCGAACGGCCTCAACCCCGCCGAGCGTGTCGATGTAACTTTTCGCACAAGCAATTGCCTTCGCGAGTGCTGCATCAAAGGCACCGGGGTCGGGTCTACGAAATTTCGAAATTGGCGGGGCTCCGTCTTCGCCAGCGGAAAGATCATCT
>CAZNMS010000087.1:8323-23622 GCA_964573505.1 uncultured Planctomycetaceae bacterium
GGGGGGGGCGCTGCTGCCCCCGGCTTAAATTACTCCCCCCCCCATGAACAATTTTTTTAACCCCCGACCCCTCGCTGAGGAACGCTCGAACTCAATCAAGACGGCATGACACAACATCGTCGTCGAGATATTGCTGAAGCTCTTCGTCGTATCGCCCCATCCGCCGTCCGAGTTCTGATGCTCGACGAGCCATTCCACTCCGCCGCAAACGAGCTGCTCAAAGTCCGCCGCAATCTCGAAGTCACGAGCCGACCGACCGGCCTTAAAAGCTTGCAACAGCGCCATCATGGCCGTCGCCGTCGACAGTGCTGAGGTCGACAACTCGCCGTACCAGTGAGCCGGCTGACCGTTAACGCTGACGCATTGGTCGAGCAGGAGTTGCTTAGCGCGGTCATAGGCCGAGCGAATTTCAACAGCGGTCAGTGGCATCAGAGGCATCTCAAAGAGAGGAACAAGGAACGATCAATCGTCGCCCCCGCCTTATGACCGAGATGCCCCCCTGCGCGAAACGAGAACGGGTCGTGCTACTAGCTCGCGATTTGGTGTCGGCTCGCGCATTGTAGGACGCGTTACATAGTCGAGTCGTTTAACCGCGTGCCCAACGGGCCGCGCTCGGCGCGACTGACGGGCGTCACTTGCACCGCGATCGAACAACAAAAGCTCAAGCCGATAGCGATGTGGCGGTTCATCGCGAACGATTGGAGCGAGGTCATCCAGCGAGGACCGACCGAGTGTGATGCAGAGAGAGGATTCCGAGTTGCAGGTTTTGGTCGTGCATCTTCAAGACTACGAATCCGGGGGGCATGCTCTTACTCAATCGTGACTGTTGTCGGTGATCCCAATCGGCCGAGGCGATTGACGACCTGAATGGTCAAGCGATTGATTCCCGGATGCAGCTTCCACAAGAAGCTCGATTGCTTCTCAATGATCGGGGCTGCGGTGCTTGAGTCGGTGCGAATCATGTAGTGATCGAAGTCTGCGGCATTGTGATCGAGTGCGATGAACAACTCTCGGTCCCGCTCAGTGGCGAAGAGCCGCGCTTCGACTTGATTTACGGTCCAATCCCAATTGCTCGGCGTTGAAACTCGCTGACCGTAAAGCCGCGCGGCGGGCGACAGGTCGTCGGTCCAAACGACGTGACCCGGCCAAAACCATCCGCGCATGCCTTGATTCAACGGCAATGGTTCGGGCTGACTGAGAACGTTCGAACGCGGGATCAATCGCAGTTCGGCAAAGGCCGGGAAGCTCGTCAGTCCCTTCCATTCGTAGCGCGGCTTGCCACTGTCGAGCGGGATCGGCACGACCGCGACGGGCTCATGCGGTTGCTCGCGCAGTGCCTGCAACTGTCGCTCGCGAAGTTCTCGCAATGACAACGGCGTGCCCGACTTCTCTTCGACGAGATACCAACACGCATCGCCGTCGATGTAGATCCATTTGCGAAACTGGTCCGACCAAATCTCGACGACTTCATGCCCGCTGCGAATGCGCGAGCCGAATTCGCCGGGGCCGATTGATACGGCTCGACCGACATAGCCGAGACTCTGACACGCTTGCAGGAACAGCACGTTGTACTGCTGACAGAAGCCGCCGATCGGAGTTCCGTCGCGATGCGGCTTGAGGATCTCGAACGCGTTCCATGCGGGGTACGTCTCGCCGAGATGCCCCTTCTGCCATTGCTGCGACGACCATGCGGCCAATCGCTTGAGCCGATCGAGATCATTCGACGCGCTCTCGACCAGTCGATCGAGTTGATGTTCCTCGCGCAGCCTCTTCAGCACGGGATGATCGGGTTGCTCATGAGCGAACGGGATCGGCGAGCGAACGATCGAATGCTCGGGTTCAATGCGCGGCTGCAACGAGCGCCACCAATCACTTTGCTTCGGGCGTTCGTCCGTCGACACAACGATCGAATGCAGTTGCGGTGACGAGTTCTTGTCGTCGCTCGTCAGTTGCAGACGAGCTTCAAGAAAGCGGCCGCGCGGTTTTGGCAACGTCGCACTGCATGTAATCGACGTTCCACTTAGCGGCTTTGTCTCGCTCCATTCAACGGCCTGCCAGTCGGACCATTCGCGATTCGGCACCCAACTGCGGCCCGTGCGCACCTGCAAGCTGATGCTCTGAGTCACGGATTTCATGCCCGTGATCCGCAGCGTCACCGGTGAGAGCGCATTGGCATCAGACTTCGAAAGCTCGGGAGCAATCGGAGCTTCATTGAGATTGAGCAAGTCGAGCACGGGGAGCGTCAACGTGCCGATCGGCTGATGCTGTTCGAGATACAGCCGGACGTAGTACTCGCCGTCGATGTCGCCTTTCGGACCGAGCTTATCGCTCCATGTGCCGCCTTGATCGCCGCTCTTCACGCTGCGATGCGGCGGCGGGCTGATCGTCGGTCGCTCGTCATCGCGCGCGATCCAAACTTTGCCTTGCCCCTTCAGCACGATGCTGTTGAGCCCCGCTTTCAGCAGGCTCGGCGAGATCTCGTACTGCTCCCAATAGTTCCCAGCCTTTCCGCGCGGAGTGAGTTCCGTCGGCTGCTCGTTGATGACCGCCTCTAACTTGCCGCCCGGAGCGACGAGCAAGAACGCCTGCGCCGTGCGGGGATCGTCGACGAGCAGTTGCTTGCGGATGATCGTCTTGCCGTCGAGTCGCTCTTCATTCGGGCGATACGAGTACCCCGCTGCCGGTCCGTCGTCCTCAAACAAACGACCTCGCACGAGTTCGAAGCCGACGACGCTTTGCTCAGCACGGACGGGACTGAGACCATTCACCAATCCGCGATTCAGCAACCGCTCAGCAGTCCCGCGCCACTCGTCCGCGCGAGCCATCAACGCCGAACAAGAAAGAAGCACGACGACAAGAACTGTCTTCGTTGAAGTCATCCGAGAGAGAGCAGTCATCGCAGCCTTTCATGCCAGTTCCGACAGAACTCATTGAGCACGTTCACGACGCGCATGCTGCTGGCTTTGAGGCGACGTTGAAAGCGGTCGCTCGCCCTCATCCTGATGTCGTGATGCTCAACAGGAGTTCCTTGCCGAGCGAGCCGGCACAATGGGCGAGGAACACTGATACGACGGACTTGTAGTCCGTCGAACGTCGTGAGAAGCGACGGACTGCAAGTCCGTCGTACCCCAAAACTGATGTGTTCCTCAGGGTGTAGCGAACGTCGCTCTTGCTGCGTGTTGGCTGCGGTTTTGCGGGCTGCGGCACTCGGTTGGGAATCACTTGCGAGTCTCCTACATTCCCGCCCCTTCGGTCGCGTCGAGCTGCGGAAAGCTCCGGCCGGTTTGCACTCTGTCGCCGCTCCGACAGAGACGCTTTGTTTCCCTTTAGTCACAGCAGTTTGGAAGAACTCATGTCGCAGCACGACATCGGACTGATCGGTTTGGCCGTGATGGGCCAGAACCTCGTTATCAACATGGCCAATCACGGCTTCTCCGTCGGCGTCTACAACCGCACGACAGCGACGACTGATGACTTCGTCGGCAGCCTCAAGAATGAACCCGCCGACAAAGTTTGGGCCGGAACCGCCGACCGCATTAAGGGCTACCACTCGGTCGAAGAGTTCGTCGCCAGTCTGAAGGCCCCGCGCCGCGTCATGATTATGGTGAAAGCCGGCGGTCCGGTTGATGCGGTCATCGAGCAACTCAAGTCGGTGCTCTCGCCCGGCGACATCATCATCGACGGCGGCAACTCGTACTTCCCGGATACCAATCGCCGTCACGAAGACTTGAAGAAGGCCGGTCTGCGATTCATTGGCACCGGCGTTTCCGGCGGCGAAGAAGGGGCACTCAAAGGCCCGAGCATCATGCCGGGCGGACATCCCGAAGCATGGCCGTTCGTCAAAGACATCTTTCAGAAGATCTCGGCAAAGGTCGGTCCGAATAACGACATCCCCTGCTGCGAGTGGGTCGGTGAAGCCGGTGCGGGCCAGTATGTGAAGATGGTTCACAACGGCATCGAGTACGGCGACATGCAGCTCATCTGCGAGGCGTACTTCATCCTCAAGAACGCTCTCGGTCTGACGAACGACGAGCTGTATCAAGTCTTCAAAGACTGGAACGCCGGCGAGCTTGAGAGCTACCTCATCGAGATCACGCGCGACATCTTCACGGTGAAGGACGCCGACGGTTCGCATCTCGTCGACAAGATCCTCGATACGGCTCAGCAAAAGGGCACGGGCAAGTGGATGAGTCAGCACGCGCTCGATCTCGGCGTGCCGACGACGCTCATCACCGAAGCCGTTTATGCCCGCTGCCTCTCGGCTCAGAAGGACGCTCGCGTGCGAGCCTCTGCAGTGCTTAGCGGCCCGAGCATCCCGAAGTTCACTGGCGACAAACAGCAATTCATCAACGACGTCCGGCAAGCTCTCTATGCCTCGAAGCTTTGCTCATACGCGCAGGGCTATGTGCAGCTCGATGCAGCGGCGAAAGAGTTCGGATGGAAGCTCAACAACGGCAACATCGCGTTGCTGTGGCGCGGCGGCTGCATCATCCGCTCGCGATTCCTCGGCGACATCAAAGCCGCGTTTGACAAGAACCCGAATCTCGAAAACCTGTTGCTCGACGACTTCTTCAAAGCAGCGATCGAGAACGCTCAGCCGGCATGGCGCCGAGTTGTCTCGACCGCCGTGCAATTAGGATTACCCGTCCCGGTCTTCAGCGCGGCCTTGAGCTACTACGACGGCTACCGTTGCGGACGACTGCCGGCGAACTTGTTGCAAGCTCAGCGCGACTACTTCGGAGCTCACACTTACGAGCGCACCGATAAGCCTCGCGGCGAGTACTCGCACACGGATTGGATTCACGAGCGCAAGACGTAAGCCCGTCAAAGTACGCTGCGGTTTCATCCCCACTGAACCGCGAGTTGAGCGTCTCGGTAAGTGACGATTCGTGACTTCGAATCTTGGAGTGCTCCGGCTAGACGGAGCACTCCGACTAAGCGGCGCGGCGTTCAACCATTCTCATCCGCGACATCGTCAGAAAAGACGTTCTGTCGGAGAGCTTCTAGTCCTCAGTTTTTCTGTCATTCAACATCGAGAACGACAGCTCCTTACAAACCCCGGGCATGAAGAGCACAACGGTCTTACTCTGACGGTGATTTCAACATTGGATGACAACTCAAGTGCCGCTGAGTCGGAGGGCTCCGTCAAGCCGGAGCACTCCAAGATTTCGCGCGTCGTTCCCGCATCGGTTCCGAATGGAATCTCAACTTACGACTCATTGACGCTTCGAATTCTGTCGGACGGATTCACTCAATAACGCCATTGGACGGCGGCTCATTGCGAGCCGCCGTATTTTTTTGAACCCACCGAAACTGCACTCACTCCCCCATGCGGTCGGTTTTCGAAGGGCCTCACGCAACATGGACATACAACTTTTGGTGCGGGTCGATAACAAGCCCGAGAAGAAAGTCACCGTTAACAAAGACGTCATCATTGGTCGCAGCAAGACGTGCCAGTTTCGAGTGCTCTCGAACGACGTCAGTCGCGAACACTGCAAGCTGATCGTCAGCGATGAGATCGTCGCCATTCGCGATTTGGGGAGTTCGAATGGCACGAACGTGAATGGCAAAACCATTCCGACGGGCATTGACGTGCTGCTGCATCCGGGCGCGAACGTTGAAGTCGGCCCGCTGAAGTTCGTCGTGCAGTTCGAGTCGAAGCACAAGATCGCTCCGCCGACCGAAGCACCGGCTGAACGTCGAGCGGCACCGGCAGCGACTGCGAAACCGAAGGCTGCTGCTGCTGCTGCCCCGGCGACGGAGAAGACCGCAGCAACAAAGTCGAAAGCTCCGGCGAAGGCAGCACCGGCGGCCGCTCCTGCGAAAGCCGGCGCCGCCTCAAAAACTGGTGATGCAACAAAAGCTACAGCAGCACCGGCGAAGAAGAAGAGCGTCAAGAAACCGGCTGCTCCCGCTGATGATTTGGAGTTTCCTTTCCCAGCAGGCGCCGCAGAGGGCGGCGACGCGCCGGCATGGCCCGACTTCCTATTGGGCGACGATCAAAGCTCCGAAGGTCCGACCGTTGCTCACGCTGCAACTCCTGCAGCGGCAGCGTCTGAGCCAGTTGTCACCGACGAGTTCTCGTTCGGAGGACCGCCCGCAGCCGATGACGACGAACCGGTTTTCGATCTCTCGGCAGTGGATGAACCGACCTTCGAGCCGAGTGCGTTTGCTGAGACCGAAGAGGCGCCCGTTGCTGCGGCCGCTGAAGTTGCTGTAACAGAAACTGCAGCCACTGACGCAGTCGCAGAGGTCGAGGTTGCGGTTGCAGAGGTAACGGAAGTTGCACCCGTCGCAGCGGTCGCGGAGTCCGATGACGAACCGGTCTTTGGAGAGTTTGCTGGCGGCGACGAACTGGAGTTCGGCTTTGATCCTGAAGCGGCCTCATCAGCACCGCCGACTCCGGCACCTGCTCCTACTCCGGCAAAGCCGGCAGAGGCTCAACCGGGCAAGCTGAAGTCGCTGTTCGGGCTCTTCGGTAAGAACAAATCCGGGCCGCCTGCTGCCGCGCCCGCTGCTGCTGCGAAGCCATCTGCGCCGGCGAAACCGGCGCCTGCTCCTGTTCCTGTAGCACCGGCGGCCTCAGCGCCAGCGGGCGACGACGATGACATCACCGGATTCTTGTCGGGCGAGAGCGCGCCGGCTGCTGCGGCGGCTGATGATGACGACGACACTCCCGATTGGATGAAGCAGTTGTCGTAAGGCCGATGAGCGAGCGCGATCGAAGCGATGCGCGACGATGTTGGCCTTCCATCAAACGACCGGTATGAACCGAGCATCGGCAGTGAGCTGAACTCACTGCCGCTCGACTAATTCTACTGCGCCCTCTGTAGCTGAAATCGTGAGATTTCAGGCATTTCAAGCGTCCGAAATCTCACGATTTCGGCTACGGAAACGCGAAGGTGCGCTGTCGAACTAATGACTGAGGTCTCACATGGCTGATGCACAACTCGGTTTCGGATCGACTGCCGATTGCCTTCTTCCGATCAATCGTCGTTCGTTCTTTCGATCAAGCGGCACGACGCTCGGCATGCTGTCTTTGAGTCTGTTGCTCAATCAGGAGAATTCGGCGAGCGCTGCTTCAAATCCATTGGCCGCTCGAGCCCCACTGTTTCGACCGCGAGCACAGCGCGTGATCTATCTCCATATGATCGGCGCGCCCTCTCAATTGGACCTCTACGAAGACAAGCCGGAACTCAAACGCCGTGACGGTGAAGAGTGCCCGCAGTCCTTTCTCGACGGTCGCCGCTTCGCGTTCATTGGCGGGAAGATGACGCTCGCCGGATCGCCATTTCATTTCGGCAAGCACGGTGAGAGCGGGCAAGTGCTGTCAGAAAACTTACCGCACCTTGCGAGCGTCGCGGACGACATCGCCATCATTCGGACGCTGCATACCGAAGAGATCAATCACGCGCCGGCTCAGATGTTTCTACATACGGGCTTCGGTCGCGGGGGCCGTCCGAGTTTCGGTTCATGGGTGACTTACGGGCTCGGCTCAGAGAACGACGACTTGCCTGCCTACGTCGTGCTGCTGTCGGGGCCGCTCGGCGGAGCCGGCACGTCACTATGGGCGAGCGGCTTCTTGCCGAGTTTGCATCAAGGCATTCAATTTCGGTCGAGCGGTGAGCCGGTGCTGTTCCTCACCAATCCGCAGGGGCAAACGAATGCCGACCGGCGGCGCATTCTGGATGCTGTCAACGCACTGAATCAGCAGCAACTGGCGGACATTGGCGATCCCGAGATCGCGACGCGCATCAGTCAGTACGAGATGGCGTTCCGCATGCAGACCTCAGTGCCCGAGTTAATGGATCTCAAACAAGAAACCGCAGCAACGCTCGACCTCTACGGAGCGAAGCCGGGGCAAGCATCGTTCGCGAATAACTGCCTGCTCGCCCGACGCATGATCGAACGCGGAGTGCGCGTCGTCGAACTCTATGACGCCGATTGGGATCATCACGGGAACTTGCGAAAGGCATTGCCCGGCAAGTGCAAAGACATTGATCGCGGCATGACAGCGCTGATCACTGACCTCAAGCAACGCGGCCTCTTCGAAGACACGTTGATCATTTGGGGCGCCGAGTTCGGTCGGACGCCGCTGCGTCAGGGGACAGACGGAGACGGCAAGCAGACGAATCCCGGTCGCGATCATCACAAAGACGCGTATTGCATGTGGCTCGCGGGCGGCGGAGTGAAAGGCGGCACTTCGATCGGCAAAACGGACGAGTTCGGCTTTAGTCCGATCGAGCGACCGGTTCACGTTCACGATCTCAACGCGACCGTCCTGCATTTGCTCGGCCTCGATCACGAACGGCTGACCTACAAGTATCAGGGCCGCGAATTTCGACTGACCGACATTCACGGCAAAGTGATCGGCGAGCTGCTGTCGTAACTTCGTCCGCGCCGCAGCGCTCATGCACTTTGAGCGGACTCGATCGAGCGGCGTAAAGGCTCGGGCAGCGCGTTCCATGTGGCTTGATAAGTCTCTTCAAGCGGCACATCGACGTAGAAGTCATCGACGAGAAAAAGCGGCATTGTCGGCAATGGCATTCCGACTGCGAATGGCTCGATGTAAGCCGTGCGGATCGGTTGAGCTTGATAAGCAGCCAATGTCAGCGGTCGGTCGGCGGGCAGTTCGAAGACTTCGTCTGAGAATTCGCTCCAAAGCAGCGCGTGAACTCCGTGAGGATCGCGACGTGAGGGCGGAAACGGATCGACGACGAGCAGATTGATGTCGCTTCGTAAGAGACCGCTCAGCTTGTCGATCAAGCTTCGCAGCGCATGAATGGAACTCTTATTACCGGGCGAGACGAGTTCGATAATGGCGCGAACATCGCCCTCTGCATGACGAATCACAATCCGGTCAGCTTTGCGCGCATAGCGATCTTCATCGGTCATCATGACGACGCGCGTTTTGGGCTTCGCTCGGGGTTCAAGGACAGCAACGCCGCCCTCTGAACTCGGCCAATCCGAACGCTTCGTTTGTCGCAACTCTAAAGCAATGACGTCGGGCTCCGGCCCGCCGATGATTTGCTCCTGCATCGCAAAGAAGTCTCTCGGCAAGACCCCGGCATTGAGGCGGTTCGTCAGTGACGAACTCAGGAGCTGATGGAAGTTGTGGTAAGTCCCGGCGGCGACTGATTTCCAATTATGCATCGGCATCGGGTCTTCCTTTCGTGCCATTGATTGCTGCTGAGCGAAGCTCGCGGCCTAGAGCGAGCGGGCACGATACCGCTGCAGAAGACTCGGTCCAAATCCGGCTTCGCGCTGATGAGCAGCAGGCCGATCTCAAGAACTGAGCGACCATGCGGCTGAGCGACTGCAATTCGGTGCCGAACTTCCGGGATTCGTAGCATGGACGCCTACGTCCGTGCTGCGTCGCTGTCGGACGTAGGCGTCCGACCTACGCGACGCAGAATGAGGAAGCCATTCCTTGACGACCCCTTAGTTGCGGCTGAAGTCGGGGCTTCCCAGAATCCCGCCCCGCTGCGAGCCGACGCTGCTCTTGTCGCTCGAATTGCTCGCTCTTCTCCCACCAATGGATGCTGACATGTCTGACGAAATCAAAATTACGGCGGAGCCGCAAGGTGTCGCCTCAATGTGCCGGTTTGTGGTCGATCGTCCGCTGTTCGCGAACCGCTCGTACTACTTCGGCAGCCGAGAGATTGCAGAAGTATCGCCGCTTGCAAAGCGGCTCTTTGCGTTGCCCGGCATCTCGGCAGTGCTCATTACTCACGATGCCGTCACGGTGACGAAGTTTGCTCCCGAGCCATGGCAGATCGTCGGACGACAAATCGGGGCGGCACTCCGTGAGCATGTCAAATCCGGTGAAGCGGCTGTGCCCGAAGAGTTCTATGCAAAGCTGCCGTCGGCTGCGGAGCTGCGTCAGCGAGTGGAAGCTGTCATTCAAAAGGACATTGCACCGGGCGTCGGTTCGCACGGCGGTTCGATCAGCGTTGTCGATGTCCGCGACAACGTCGTGATGTTGAAGCTGGGCGGCGGTTGTCAGGGCTGCGGCAATGCGGCGGCGACACTGAAGTTCGGAGTTGAAGCGGCCATTCGTCGCGCGATTCCGGAGATTGGTGAGATCGTCGACACGACCGATCATGCCTCGGGTCAGAATCCTTACATGCGCGCTCCGGCTTAGGCTTCGATGTCGCCGATGTGAGTACGAGTCGGTCTTATGGGACCGATGCAACGAATGAAGTTTGCTCGCGGCTCCTCAATGCAGGAGCCGCTCTTTTTTGCTGAAGGAAAACATGTCGCGCTTCCCCCGCAGTGATCGAGGTCATCGGCCTGATGGAGGTCCGCGATTTGACCGACGTCCCGAACGCCCGTCGTTTGAGCGCCCGTCGTTTGAACGTCGTCCGCCCGTTCGTATCAGCACCGAGCAGCGCCCGATCGAAGAGGCGAATCAACTCGGCAACGTCCCGACGGTTGTGCTGAAGACGTCAACGCTCAATCCCAATCTCTTTCGCAAACGCCTGCGCGATATCCCGCTGACGGTGAAGCCGGGTGATGTTGTTGCTGTCGATCTCGAAGATGGCAGCCGGCTCGGATACGGCGTCTGCAATCCGTTCGCTGAGATCGCCGTCCGCATGCTGTCGTTCGGGATGCAACTTCCTGACAGTGCTCATTGGCGGCAGCGATTGAAGCAAGCGGTCTCGTTGAGGACAGAGTTGCTCAAAGTCCCCGCGACGGCGTCCGCATATCGGCTCGTGCATGGCGAGGGAGACGGACTGCCGGGACTCATCATTGATCGCTATGACGACGTGCTCTCGGTCGAAGCGTTTTCGCTCGGCATGTTTCAGCGCGCGGCATCAGCGGTTGAGATCCTCGGAGAAATCTGCGGCACCAATCACGCGGTCATTCGGACGAGCCCGCATTCGGAAGATCAAGAACGCTTCGGTTCGCCGCCGCTCGCCTCTGCCGACTGCCCGACGAACGTCACCATTCAGGAATATGGCACTCGCTTCCGAGTCCACTTTGACGGCGGACATAAGACCGGCTTCTTCTGTGATCAGCGTGAGAACCGCAAGAAGCTCGCCGAGTTCTGCGCGGGCAAGTCGATGCTCGATCTGTGTTGCTACACCGGCGGATTTGCAGTGCAGGCAAAGGTGCTCGGCAAAGCCGCGGATGTCACTGCGGTCGAGATCGACGAAGCGCCGCTGAAGCTCGCGAAGGACAACGCGAAGCTGAATCAAGCGAAGATCAACTTCGTGCAATCAGACGTCTTCCCCTACATGCGAGACATGCTCCGCAACGGCAAGAAGTACGACGTCATCGTGCTCGATCCGCCGAAGTTGTTGAGCAATCGCGAGGAACTGGAAGACGCGAAACGCAAGCACTTCGACCTCAATCGGCTCGCGATGCAACTCGTCAATCCCGGCGGCGTCTTGCTGACCTGCTCGTGCGCGGGACTACTGGCTGACGAAGAGTTTCAACGCATGATCTGCTCCGCCGCTCGGCAAGCCGGTCCCGAGATCGTTGATGAGACGAGCCTCGATGCGCGTCTCCGTCACGCACCGCGCGACATGCAGATCATCGCAAAGACCGGAGCCGGGCCCGATCACCCCATACTCGGCAACTGCCCCGAGTCCGAGTACCTCAAGGCCTACTGGGTCCGCATGTGGTAGGCGCAGTCGGTCAAAATCATGAGTGCGACATCGTTGCTCGAAGTTCCGGCTTGAGCCGCAGTCATAGACCTCTCGGTCAAGTATCAGCACGCGACGTGAAGGGCGAGATTCATCCGCGTGAGAACGGATCGACTAAAGGAGACTCAGGGCAATCGCATGAAGTTTGAACATGGCGCTCTCTCTAACCGCCATTGGCTAAGCGCAAGCAGGGGCCTGCGGGATGGCCCCAGACAGTGTCTTCATTGGTCGCTGAACCGTGACCGAGGTCGGCGATTTCTGTGCTCGGTGACTTCATCTCTAAGTGGCATGTCACGCAGCGCTGCGTGAGTTGTCGCACACGACCGACGGAGTCATCGGCCAGCTTTGCGTTCTCGGTGTCATCCAAATGACATGCGACGCAGGCTGCGATGACGGGCGCGGCTTGCTTGCCGTCGGTCTCTCGACGCAAGCAGTTCTCTGATGCGATCGCCGCGACTTGCGCGAACGGGGTCGAGCTGTCTCGACTGACGATCGCAATGCCGACCGAGAAGACTGCGATCAGCAATAGGATCCCTGCGACCTTCAAGCCCTCTTGATAGCCGAGCCGCCGTTGCTGAGCTTCGACCGCTTGCCAGTACTCGGGCGAGTCGTATCGCGAAGGACGCACGCGGCGCGGATGCTCGGTGCAGCCGTCGTCATCAAGCCGATCGCTCGACCAATACAGCATCTCGCCATCAGGCCCGAAGGCGACGCCCGGTCCGACATCTTCGAGCAAGTGCAACGCGGGCTCGAACATCTCAGCGAGATCGCGACAGCGCGGGCAGCCTTGCAAGTGCCGCTGCAATTCGGAGTCGTTGCGGTTCGCAGGACTCGTGATGAGGTCAAATGCACGATCGCAATTCATGTCCGATCTCCTTCCTGACACAGGCTCGAATTCCGTCGAGCCAGCGCGGCCAATTGTTCGAGTCCCTTTCGAACTCGATCCTTCGCAGCGTTCAAACTGCACTGCATCGCCTGCGCGATTTCGTTGAACTGCAGCTCGCCAAAGAACCGCAGACGTAATGCGTCGGACTGCACTTCGGGCATCCGATCGAGCAACTCATAGAGCGCCGCGCTGCGTTCGGCGGCGAGCAGTTCTTGCAGACCATTGGCCATCGTGATCGGCTCATGGCTCGCAGCAAGTTCCTGCAACGGCAACGAGTTCACCGGGCGACGACGATGACGACGGCAGACATTCAGCAGGATCGTCCACAACCATCCGCGCAATGAGTACGCGGGATCGAACGTCTGTCGCGCACGGAACGCTGCGAGGAACGTTTCTTGAACCGCGTCCTCAGCATCAGAGGCATCGAACAGCTTGCTCAATGCAGCTCGCTGCAACGCGAGTCGATGGCGCCGCACGAGCTCGCCGAACAAGTCCGTTCGGCCCGCGACCACCATGCGCATGATTTCTTGATCGTCCAATGGCATTCGGCGTCCTCCGTCACCCAGTCGTGCCGATCACGATCACCGCTGCGAGCCCTCATCGAGTTACAGCAACACGCTCAGACGCAAAGGCCGGTCGAGCAAGCAACTCGTCAAACAGCGATGTCGCGAGTGGTTGTCTTCGTCGGCCGAGCGCGGGTCAAGGAAGGCGAGCACCGCACTGCTCAAGTTTGTGACGGCGAAGAGTTTGTTTGAGTCAGCGTTCTGGCCCGTGCTCTTTGAGAACTCATCGAAAGCATTGCGGCATTGCCGAGGACGCACTCGATTCGACGAGTCTGATCTGTGTGGGAAAGATCCGCGCGGGAAGTCTTCGAGCAATTCAGCTTCGCACACGGATATGTCTCACACGGATGAAGAACTCAGAATTCTGTCTGCGTTCCCGGCTCACGCTCGATCGCAACGCGGAGTTGAGCGACTGAAGGGCGGTTCGTTCGCGAACGCAATCAACACCAACAGGCGGCACGGACGGGAAGTCCATGCTACTTAAACTACACCCCGAAGTTCGCCGTACTCGAAAGAGATCAACGCGCGCTATGTCACTTGCTGCAAGGCATCCTCGACCACTTGCAGCACGCGCGCGATGTCGGCGGGCGAGTGCATTGACGAGTAACCGTGATGACAGGCGCCGCCTCCGTAATCATGGAAGTAGACGCCGCGATTCGTCGTTTCGAGACAGAACTTGAGCATCCTCTCGCGCGTGTGACAGAGGCTTTGTCGGTAGTTCGTCACCTTCTCGCGCGTGCCGAAGGTGAGTCCGAAACGGCTGCCGTGACTTTGAATGCGCACCGGTACTTTGCTCCGCGCGGCGATGTCCTGCAGTGCCGGGAAGAGTTGCTCGCCGAGTGAATTGATCGTGCTCCAGAACTCGGGCTTTTGGATCTCTCGAACAAAGGCGAGCCCCGCCAGCATGCTCATCAATGGAGCATTGAAGGTGCCCGAGTGAGCGACACTGCCGACGGGCTTGAAGAGGTCCATCAACGACGCTTTGCCGCAGATCGCCGAGAGCGGCAAGCTCGCGCCGAGTGACTTCCCGATCGTCGCGATGTCGGGAGTCACTCCGAAGTCTTGCTGAGCACCTCCGGGACTCTTCTTCGCGAACGATTGGATCTCGTCGAAGAAGAGAATCAATCCGTGCTCGTCGCAGAGTTTGCGCGCCGCTTCGAGGAAGCCCGGCTCGGGCAAGATGCAGCCGCAGTTGTAGTCAACCGGTTCGATCAGCAGCGTGCCGACTTCGTGCTTATGGCGTTTGATGACCGCTTCGAGTCCCTCAAGGTCGTTGTACTCGGCTGTAACAATAAGTTCAGCGAGCGCCTTCGGGATGCCGGGGCTCTCTCGATACGGCGGCACGGCGTTGAGTTGATCCGCCGGAGGATGACCGCCGATGAACGTGAATTCGTGATAGCCGTGAAAGTGACCGTGAAAGCGAATGATCTTGTCGCGTCCGCTCGCTGCTCGGCACAGACGCAGGGCATGCAGCGTTGCCTCTGAGCCCGAGTTCGTGAACCGCACTCGTTCGGCACAAGGCACGATCTTGCAGAGTTCTTCTGCCAGTTCGATGTGAAAGGGAGTGTCGAGACTGCCGAGCACTCCCAGTTCCCAAACTTGATCGAAGACGGCTTTCAAACACTCAGGAGCATGCCCGAGCAACGCGGCGCCATGACTCATCGACATGTCGATGAACTCGCGGCCTTCGATGTCCCAGAAGCGCGAGCCTTTCGAACGCTGAGCATAAACCGGCTTCTGCCATGCGTTGTTCCAGCGCGTGCTCGAGCAGACTCCGCCGGGAAGCACGTTGCGGCCTCGGGCATAGAGAGCGGCGTATTCATCAGGATTGAGAGTCTTGAGAACGGTCATAGCAGGCTCGTGAAGGATGAGGTTGAGAAGACAAAGCTGAGTCGTGCGACTCAGCGAAGCGGAGTGCGTCGCAAGGTTGTGAGTTTTGAACGCGAGCACCAGTCCGCGAGGGGGGAGAGGCGGGAGTGGGGAGTGGGGAGTGGGGAGCAATCGTGCTCGACCATCGCGGGATGCGCGTAAGATGGCCGCCCTCGGCCGTCGTGATGTGCGATGCTCTTGCGGCTCGCATCTCATCTCTCGGCCTCTTGCCCCTCGCCTGCTTGCCTCTTGCCTCTTGCCTCTTGCCTTTGCGTAGCGCGGTGAAGCGCGGTGAAGCGCGGTGAAGCGCGGTGAAGCGCGGTGAAGCGC
>CAZNMS010000088.1:0-23567 GCA_964573505.1 uncultured Planctomycetaceae bacterium
TCCCGTCCGGGCAAGCCGGACGGAGAGTGATTCAGGCAGCTCGTTTTCGTAGCTGCCAGTCGCTGGTCCCAACGGGGCAAGCCCGCCGGAGACCGCGCCGGAGTGCCGATGCCGACAATCGAAATGCCGACCGCTGTCGTTTGAGTTACATCCCGACCTGATTCGATTGGTCGAGGTACTTGTTGACCATCTTGTCGATTCCGATCGGCTGCGATTCGGCTAAGTGCTTGCCGAGATAGAGGTCAAAGAGACCGCCATAAACGTCGCCCGAGTCGCCCGCGAACATGCCCTCTGTCAGCGACTCGCGCATCTGCTTCACGAGCATCGACGAGAACACTGCTTCGAACTCGGTCGCAACTTTCGCTCGCTTCTCGGCCGAGAGCGTCGCGGTCAGCTTCTTGATCTGATCCGCCTGATTGAACTTCGCAGCATCCGCGAGAATGCTCGATTCGATCTTCCCGGCAGCATCCATATTCAATCCCCCCAGTTTCACAGTCGTCGCGCCAATCGGCACAACTCCGACAACTGGTATCGTCGCGCGGGGGCAGCGGGCATCAGTCGAGAATTTTTCGAGCGCGGCGCGGGCGGAGTCTGATTCTCAATGAAACGATGCGACTGCGCTGCAAGTGAGAGGCGCCGTTCGCTCTGCGAAAGGGAGTGTCGGCTTTTGCTTTGCAAAAGCGGCCTTTCGCAGAGCGAAAGGCGACTATCCGCTCAGTCGTACGCGACAAACCGCGAGCCCGCTTATGAATGAGTTCGAGATACCGAGGCACAGAGGACACTGCGGTCGATGCGCGCGTTGCCTGCATCGCCATATCGCGCAGACAAGCACCGCGAACTTCATGCAATTCTTGCGACATAGGCAGTTGACGGTCTCCGAGATCACGTCCAGAGTTCGGCTCGTTTTGTGGTTAGGCTCGCGCTGCGAGCTTTGGATCCGGGGATCGTTCTTGTGGGCCACCGAGAGCGGCCCCCTCTTCCAAAACGCCACTGCTTTTGCGGTTGAGACGTTTTGTTGAAAAGAGCCTGCTATGAAGTATCGCGACCATGATGAGGTCGACGAGTGGGAGTTCTTCGACCCCGATGAGATCGATGAACTCGACGACTTCGATGATGAAGAGGACGGCGACGAAGACGAGTCTCTCGATGACGATGACTCCGACTTCGATGAAGACGATTCCGAAGTCGATGAGGACGAAGAAGAAGAACTCGAAGCCGCCGATGACTACGACGACGCGGAAGAGGACTCAGAGGACGAAGACGGAGATGAAGAGCCTCTGCCGGAGAAGCCTGCTCCGAAAGTCTCCGCTCGCGCGTTGAGGAAGCAGTGGAAAGAAGAGCTTTCAGCAGAGCGTCGCGGCTTGCACATCCTTAGTGACGAGCAGGCAGAGGACTGCGAGGACTCGCTGGGTTATCGCTTCAAGGATCGTCGCAAGTTGGAGCACGGGTTGATGCACTCGTCGATCGCGCGAACGCGACTGGATTCGAACGAGCGACTCGAGTTCTTAGGCGACTCAATCATGGGAGCCGTCATTTGCGAGACGCTCTACAACCAATATCCCGACTTGCCCGAAGGTGAGATGACGCGCATCAAGTCGGCAGTCGTCAGTCGGCAGACCTGCGCGAAGATCGCAAAAGAGGTGAAGCTGCATCGCTACTTGTTGCTCGGCAAAGGCTTCCCGTCGCGTGATCGCGTTCCCGATTCGATCATCGGTTCGTGCTTCGAAGCGATCGTCGCGTCGGTCTACTTAGACGGCGGCTATGACGCGGCGCGGGCCTTCGTGCTGCGAACGATGAACGACGAAGTGAAGAGAACGGCTCGATCGGCACATGCCGAGAACTACAAGAGCCATTTGCAGCAGATGTCGCAGAAGCACTACGGGCACACTCCGAACTACCGCGTCGTTGACGAGAAAGGCCCGGACCATTCGAAGTGCTTTGAGATCGCGGTGACAATTGGCAGCAGGATCTATCCCTCTGCATGGGGCCCGAGCAAAAAAGAGGCGGAACAAAACGCCGCCCGCGCAGCCATTGAGATCATCGCCAAAGAGAAGAACGAGAAGTTCGAGTAGCACGAGCTGCTGACAGCGACGAAATAAGGCGAGCGGCAGGTGAGTTCTTACCGGTACGACGGACATCTTGTCCGTCGAGCTGCTGAATTGACGGACGAGAAGTCCGTCGAACCGGTCAGTTGCTAAGCGTCGTCGAAGACCGCGCTCCGAAGACAAGGCCGCTACACGGCACAGAAAGAGTCCTCAATGGCTTATCCGTGTGGGACAAATCCGCGTGAGTGAAGGCGGACGACAGCGCTCTCACGTGCCCTGACTCACACGGATATTTCCCACACGGATAAGACAAACGCCGTTCGTGCGCGGACTGCGACCACTTCATGCGACGGCGCATCGCCAAGAAATTGTCGATGCGCTGCCACTAAGTGCCTTTCTACCGCTCGCCTAAGTGGTTGCGGCCTTCGCAACTCGCGTTGCCTCGTTTCAAAACATCCTCTTAGAGTCCCGCTCCCTTCCCCGGCCACTTCTCGGCCTCTTTGCTTTCCCGTCTGCATCTCTCCTCGGCCTATCGGCCTCTCCCCCCAAAAAACAACTCTCCCTTCTTCACTCGCGACCCGACCTCGGCGTTTCTCTGCGCGGATCGAGTCGTGCCCGCCTCTCCTCATATCCCCCCTCAAATCCATGTGGCGTTTGGGCATTGTCGATTTCGACTCGTCGCACTGCGTCGAGTTCAGCCGGCGCATGAATCATGCCGGACTGGACCGAGATCAGTTCGTCGAAGGAGCGCGCGTCGTTGCCGCGTGCTCGACCGAATCTTTGATGAGTCCCGAACGCATTCCCGGTCATCGCGCGGAACTCGAAGCGATCGGCATCCCGATCGTTGAGCAACCCGCAGACATGCTCGGTCAAATTGATGCGGTATTGATCCTCTCGATCTGCGGTGCGGCTCATCTCAGTCGAGTGCGTCCATTTCTCGAAGCGGGAATCCCGGCGTTCGTCGACAAACCTTTTGCGTGCTCGTTGCCCGATGCGCTCGAAATGGTGCGACTGGCCGAGCAACACAACGTGCTCATGATGAGTTCATCGGGCATGCGTTTCGCCGATGAAGTGCTGCTTATTGAGCGTCACAAAGCGGCGCTCGGCGACGTTCACGGAGTCGTGACGTTCGGGCCGGCGAAACGCGCCGACGGTAATCCCGGCCTCTTTCATTACGGCATTCATGCGGTCGAGATGCTGCTGCATCTGATGGGACCGGGTTGCCAATCCGTCCGCACAACATGCAGCGACGGAGCAGAAGTCATCACGGGCCAATGGTCAGACGGTCGCATCGGCACGGTGCGCGGCAATCGGCAGGGCTCGACGGCTTATGGCTATGTCGCGTTCTGCGAACGAGGAGTCATGCCGCAACTCGTGTCGACGCAGAACTCGTATCGCAACTTGCTGAGGGCTTTCGTGCAGTCGCTCGACTCACGCACGCCGGCCGTGCCTTTGTCATCAAGCGTTGAAGTTGTTCGGTTCATTTTGGCCTCACTTCGCAGCGAGCAATCCGCCGGCAGCGAAGTGCGACTGACTGATGTTTGAAGCTCGCTATCAACGGAATCGCCTCATGTTCCGCTCTGTATTTTTCATTGCATGCATCGCTCTGACGTTCGCTGTGAATGCGGTGCCGGCGTTCGCTCAGCAGTTCCGCGTCTTCACGCGCGTCGAACGCGTCGTCACGGACGACAACAACAACGAGCACACCGAACTCATGGCGCGGAGCATTACTTACTTCTATGCCGGTCGCGTCTACGACTGCATTCCGCAGGTCGGTGAGATCACGATCTTCGAGCCCAATCAGGACCGCTTCATCGTCATCAACACCGTCAACATGCTCGTGACGACCGTGCCTTTTGATGAGATCTCACGACGACTCGATCAAGCACGCGAAGAGACGAAGAGCTACGCGCTGCGACTGCGCGAACGCTCGCAACGCGAAGCCACTCAGATTGCAGAGCCGCTGCTGTTTCAACTCGCGCCGCAATTTCAGGAGCAGTTCGATCCGACGATGAGCAAGCTGACGCTCAGCAGTCCGCGCTTTAGCTATGTCGTCGATTGCCAGTCACCGGCGATGCCCGAGTGCGGCGCGGCATATCTCAACTACGCCGACTGGGCTGCGCGACTGAATCATGTCTTGCATCCGCACTCGCTGTATCCCGAGCCGCGCTTGCAGCTCAATCACGCTCTGCGTCGACAGCAGATGATTCCCTCGAAGGTGCAACTCCGAGTCGCCTTCGACAAGCAACTGCACTTGCAGGCCGAGCACCGCTTCGACTGGGAACTGCTCAACCGCGACCGGCAGGACATCAGCCATTGGGAGTTATTGCTCAAGAGCGACAAGCTCAAAGAAGTCAGCTTCCCCGAATATCAAAAGTCGATCGTGCTTGCCGCCGGGAAAAAGTAAGCCGCGCGGGAGATGAAGAGCGCATCGCCGGAGTTGCGATGCATTGAGGTGACTGCGTTCGTTTCTCAGAGTCGACAGCATCGACCTAGAATCGAAAAGCTTTGCCCGCCTTTCACTCTCCCGCACTTACCCCCGCCGAAAGCAGACGCATGACCGCTCGCGAGCCTCACGCTGCCGCGCTGGCCGCTTTTGATTTTGATCCGCGCACGCGCGTCGTGTTTGGCGCAGGCTCCCTCGGTCGAGTCGCTGAACTCTCGCGCGAACTCGGAGGCAGCCGCGTGCTGCTCGTCACCGATAAGGGCTTGAAGGCAGCCGGGCACGAAGCACGCACTCTCAAGCTGCTCAGCGATGCGGGGCTGAGCGTCACGATCTTTGATGACGTGCAGCCCAATCCGACGACTGACGATGTTGATCGCGGACTCGCGGTCGCTCGCGCGGCTCACGTTGATGTCATCATCGGACTCGGCGGCGGCAGCAGTATGGATACGGCAAAGGGCATCAACTTCTTGCTCACGAATGGCGGCAAGATGGAGGACTACTGGGGCATCGGAAAAGCAAAGCTGCCGATGTTGCCGATGATTGCAGTGCCGACAACCGCCGGAACGGGCAGCGAGGCGCAGTCGTTCGCTCTGATCGCGAACGCTCAAACGCATATGAAGATGGCTTGCGGCGATAAGAAGGCGGCGTGCCGCGTCGCGATTCTCGACCCGGAACTCACGGTGACGATGCCGGCCTCTGTAACGGCAGTTACCGGCATCGATGCTGTCAGTCATGCGGTCGAAACCTATGTCACAACGAAACGCACGGCGGTCTCGCAAACCTTCAGCCGCAAAGCATGGAGCCTCTTAGCACCGGCCTTTGCTGCCGTGCGACGAGATTCAAGTGACCTCGAAGCACGCGGCGCGATGCTGTTGGGAGCTCACTTCGCGGGAGCAGCGATCGAGAACTCAATGCTCGGAGCAACGCATGCTCTCGCGAATCCTCTGTCGGCTCATTTCGGGCTGACGCACGGCATCGCGATCGGAGTCATGCTGCCGCATGTTGTGAGGTTCAACGCGCCGGTCGTCGGCGGGCTCTATGCCGATCTCGTGACCGACCTCGGTCAAACTTCGACCGACGCGCACGACGCCGGAGCAAAATTGGCGACGTATCTCGAATCGCTCGTCGCAGACTGGGGCCTGCCGACATCGTTGCGGCAATGTCATGCGCGAGCGGAATTGATTCCGACTTTGGCCGAGGAAGCAGCAAAGCAATGGACGGGGACCTTCAACCCGCGTCCGGTTTCAGTGGAGTCGTTTGCTGAGCTGTATCGCAGCGCGTTTGGCTGAGAGTCGCCTTTCGCTCCGCGAAAGGCTGCCAATCGCCGTAGCCGAAATCGTCAGATTTCGGGGGCTGCAATGACTGCGTCTGAAGTCTGACGACTCCAACTACGACGTCTCATATTCGGCGATCGTCTCATGAACGGCGGCTTTCAGACGCTGCGACAGCGAGCCCGTCCCAATCGTTTTTCGCTCTTCCGGTACTCCGGAGAGGTGTGAAATTGGCCGCAGATCGAACACAGATGAAACACAGATAAAGATCGCAGGAATCGGTACGAGAACGCTGAGTCATGGCGAGATCTGTGAAGCTTTTTCAGGGAGAACGGCAACTGCCTGAATCGATTCGGCAATTGAATGATCTGTGTTCAATCTGTGTTTCATCAGTGGCCGTAACTGCCTTTTCATTGACCGCCCCTGATCACCGAAAGAGCGTCGTTCTGTGTGCGAGGCCATCACCCGTCTACGAAAAGAAGAGGGAGAACATGATCGTCAGAAAAATGGTGCAGACCTTTGCGGCCTTCGTTGTCGCGGCATGTTGTGCGGTGCCGAGCGGTGCTCAGCAGCCCGCGTCTTCAATGAGTTGGCCTTCATTCCGTAACGGCAACGAACTGCGCGGCATCGCAACGAGCACTCTGCCGGAGAAGCTCGAAGTCTTATGGAAAGAACCGCTCAAGGACGGCATGACGTCGACGGCAGCCATCGTCGGCAAGCATGTGTTTGCCGGTTCGCTCGGCGGAGAATTGATCTGCTTCGACCGACTAACGGGTAAGCGAGTTTGGACTTACTTCTCTGCCGAGCGCAAGAAGCCCGACGACTTCATTCCGGGTTTCGGTTCGTCGCCGACTGTCACCGACAAGCATGTCTTCATCGGCGATGAAGATGGCAAGTTTCATGCGGTTGATCGCGCGACGGGCAAGCTTGCATGGCGCTTTGAGACCGGAGCAGAGATCATCGCGAGCGCAGCCGTTGTCGGTGAGAGCGTGATTTTCGGCTCGTACGACAGCACGCTGTACTGTCTCAAGATGAGCGACGGTTCCAAAGTTTGGGACTTCAAGACTCAAGACCGCATCAATGGCTCACCGGCGATTGCGGGAGATCTCACGTTCGTCACGGGCTGCGATCAGCATCTCCGTGCGATCGACATCAAGACGGGCAAAGAGAAGTTCGACTTGCCGCTCAATCAATTCATGATCGCATCCCCGGCAGTGCTCGACTCGATGCTCTATGTCGGCACGCACGAGAGCGAAGTCTTAGCGATCGACATCACAAAGGCCGACATCGTGTGGCGCTATCAAGAGAAGGGCAAAGAGCAGCCTTATCACTCGTCCGCAGCCGTCACGAACGACGTCGTGCTAGTCGGCGGGCAAGACAAGTTGCTGCATTGTCTCGACCGCAAGACCGGCGAGCAGAAGTGGTCGTTCGCCGCGAACGGTCAGATCAATAGCTCGCCCGTTGTCGTCGGCGGCAAGCGGATCTTCTTCGGTTCGAACGACGGGCATCTCTACGAGATCGGACTCGACGGCAAGCAGCGCTGGAAGCAAAAGCTCGGTCGGCAAGTCTCGTCGTCCCCGGCTGTTGGCGAAGGCTGTTTGGTGATCGGAGCAGAAGGCACAGAAGGCGCGCTGTATTGCTTCGGCGCGAAGCCTTAAGCGAGACCGCACTTCGCTCTCAGGCTGTAACAAAAACGCCCCCGACCTTGCGTCGGGGGTTAAACGGCCTCTGCGCTACTCGGAGCTTGTCCGAGTAGTGGTAGCATGGGCTTCTAGCCCGTGCTCAATGGCAACCGCCAAACGATCGCGAAAAGGCTGCACGGACTGGAAGTCCATGCTACTCAGACGGCCTCGCTACTCTTCGGCGAACGATCGCTCTTCTTCCTCTTCAGCGGGCAGCGACAGCATGACGGATCAACTTGCCGCGTCTTATTTGCACTGCTGCCGACTCGCTCGCCGAGCTGCGAAGAATTTTTATTACTCGTTCGTCGGACTCCCCTCAGACAAGTATCGCGGGATGTGCGCGCTCTACGCCTACATGCGCGTCTGCGATGACATCGGGGACGACGAAGCACGCACAGTCTTAACTCGTTCGGCGGACCTCACTCATTGGGAAGCCGCCGTGCGAGCCGCGCTTGAGCAAAACTTCGCAACTCGGCCCGACATCGACCCCGATCGACTCGCGGTCCTTCCGGCTCTCGCTGATACGGCCGCTCGTTTCGACATTCCGCACGAGTACCTCTTCGACGTCATTGCCGGCATGCGAATGGATCTCGACGCCCCGCAAGTCGCATCGCAATCGCTCGTCTGTCGGCATGCGACCTTCAGTGAACTCGAACGCTACTGCTATCACGTCGCGGGAGTTGTCGGACTGTGCTGCATCCATATTTGGGGCTTTCGCGGTGACGACGCGCGGCAACGAGCCATCGACTGCGGACTCGCCTTTCAACTGACGAACATCCTGCGCGATCTCGGCCCCGATGCGGACGACGGTCGCGTCTACGTGCCGGAAGAAGACTTGCTGCGTTTCGAGTACTCGCCGACATCCCTGCGCGAGCGAGTGCGAGACGACTCGTTCCATCACTTGATGGCTTTCGAGGTCGAACGAGCGAAGCAGTACTACGCGCGGGCGCAGGAACTCTTCGAGTACCTCTCGCCGGACGGGCGCCCGATCTTGCAAGCGATGCTGCGGATCTACGGCGGTTTGCTGAGCGAGATCGAGCGGCGCGACTTCGACGTCTACTCGCGCCGCGTCTCATTGCCGACATGGCGCAAAGTCTTGATCGCCGCCGATGCCTGCATCCGGCAACGCTTCGGCCGCAAAGCCGGATAGAGCGTTATGCGAAACTCGTAGCTCGACTCTGAGTGGCCGTGAAATTCTTCTGACACCTAAGGTTTGCAAAGGTCAGCTCTCCACTGACCCTGCGTCAGTGGAAGCCGCGACTGGGCAGCTAGCAGCGCCAGCTTGCGCCATGCCTTCTCGCTCTCCACCGACCCCGTGTCGGTGGGAGCACGACTGGGCAGCTAAGGATCGTGCGAGTAACTCCGCCGTCAGCGAACGGCGTCCTTCGGCAACCTCGCAAGAACTCTGCATGCGAGTTCGTTAGCCGACCAGTCGTTGCTTCCACCGACACGGGGTCGGTGGAGAGCGAGACGAACGCGGTCTGCGGACTGCGCTGTTAGCCGACCAGTCGTGCTCCCACTGACGCGGGGTCAGTGGAGAGCGTGCCCGCGCGTTCCGAGGCAGTTCCCAATGTCCGAAGGACGTTGGGTGATGAAAACGAGACTGCGAGTTCGCTCGTGACGACGAATTCAACGAGTGAAAGTGAACGTCGTCCCGCTGCGGCTCGGGATGGAATCCCAAGCTACTTTTCGCGGCGGAGACTCGGAACGAGTGCCGGCCTCCGCGTTTCGAATTGTCGTTCTTGCAATCCCGACAATTTGGCTGAGAACGATCTTGAAGTGCGTATTGACCCTTTTCGAAAAGCTGGCCTAACTTCCGATCCCCGTCTCTTGCTCCTACCGGAGCGCGGTGCCGTCTGCCCATTTCTCTCGGGCGCTAAGCACCTTCAAAGCATCCTTCCTTCTTCTGCTCTCGCATCGCACGGCGTTCTGTCGAGCGATCCCTTCCTTTCGCCTTTCCATTGTCTTCCTCTCGGACTCAGGACTCATTCCTCAGCAACTGCGAGCACTTCCGTCGAACGTCCTCACGTTCTTTGGAGCGCTCGACCCATCGCGGTCTTGTTGAAGAGTGAGTCTGCGTTTGTGCCATTCATCGAACCGCGTGCTTTCGGCATGTGATTGTTGACGGTGCGAACTGCCTGCGAACTGCGGCTCATCGAGCTGACGTTTAAGGCAAGCAATGTCGCTTCCCTCGAAGCGGCACGAGTCTTGTGTAGGAATTCTTCCAGTCTTTCATCCCACTTCGCAGTTCAGGAGTTCGCTCATCGGGGCGACTCCGTGCGTCACCGCATTCACGATCGGGAACATCGATGAAGAAGCAGCAGCCTGCGCGACTCTTTCGAGCCCTCATCGTCACGTCGACTCTCTCGGGACTCGCGTCTCAAGCCCTCGGCCAAGAGGGGGTCGCCAACACGAGCCCGCAAGGAGGCACGGACGGAGTTGCCAATCTCGGGCAATCGCAGCCTGAGGTCGGTGCGCCGCCTACTTACGCACTGCCGCAATACATGCCGCAGTACGGCGGAATGGGAATGGACTGGTATCAGCATGGTGGTGACGGTCGTAACCGCACCTGGCAGGACGATGTCGGTGCTCGATACCGCCTCGAAACGCGCATCGGCGAATGGCTCGGTAGCAGCGATCGCGGCGATGTGAGCTTCAACTTCATGCAACCGTGGCGCCTCTCGGACAGCGACTGGTTCTTCTATATCGATGGTCGCGGGTCAGCGACTTACAACGGCAAAGGTGCGGCGAGCGGCGGTCTCGGACTCCGCTACTACGACTCATCGCGCGAACGGGTCTACGGTCTTGCCGGCTACTACGACTACGACGACGGCAATTTGAATGAGTACCAGCAAGTCGGCTTGAGCTTCCAATCGCTCGGCAACTGGGTCGACTTCTACATCAACGGCTATCTGCCAGTCGGCACCGACAAGAACGTCATCTCAACTCGGTTCCAGAACCCAATCTTCACCGGCAATGCGGTGATGTTGGATCGCATCGACAACATCGAATCGTCGTATGCCGGACTCAATGCCGAGATCGGCGGACCTCTGCCGTTGCTCGGTCGCTATGGGTTCCGAGGCTATGTCGGCGGCTACTACTTCCAAGCGGATGACGATCAGAACTTTGCCGGTACGTCAGTGCGAATCGACGCGCAAGTGACGGACGATGTTGTGATCGGCATCAACGTGACGAACGACCGCGTCTTCGAAACGCAGGTCTTCGGAACTGTCGCGCTGACATTGCCCGACGGTCGGCCTTCAACCTTCTTCCGACCGAAGTCACCGAAGGAACGGCTGCTGGATCGTGACGAGCGTCGCTATCGCGCCACCGTGCATCGCCGCGACAAGACAACGCAGGTCAATGGCACGGGCATGATCGTTGCGCCTGTTGTCCCCGGTGCTCCGAACAATGGAGCAATCAACGTCGGCAACATTGTCTTCGTGAATCCGAACGCGGCGGTTCAAGGAACGGGTACGTTCGAAAGTCCGCTGCGCACGCTGACCGGCTTCAACTCCGCAAACCCGGCTCTCACGAACACGCTCTTCGTTGTCGACGACGGCGATCTGACGGGTCAGCTCACGCTGCAAACGAACTCGCGTTTGTTCTCGGTCAACTACATCAACGCGCACCCGGTCTTCATCAACACTCCGGCAGGACCAGTCGCGCTGCCGCAATTGGATCCGACTGCCGTTCAACCTGTGTGGAGCAATCCGACGGGCGGCACTCTTGTCTCGATCGTTGGCAACAACACCGAGATTGCCGGCATCACGTTTGATGGCAGGACGAATGTCGGAGTCCCGGCTTCGAACATCATCACCGGCACGAACATCTCCGGCTTCAGCATTCACGACAACACCTTCCGCAACTACACGAACGCCATCACGCTCAACAACGCGACGGGCACGATCGCGGCAGGCAATCCCGGCTTGATCTACTCGAACTTCTTCTTCGGTCGTTCGGGCACGTCCTACAACGGCGTCAACATCACGAACAACGGCGTCGGCACGCTCGATCTCGAACTCGGTGCGACTCCGTTTGTTCTCGCTCGCGATGCGAACGCGCTCGGCAACGTCGCGTATGGCAACACCGGTGAAGACACGAATGGCAACGGCATCCTCGATGCCGGTGAAGACCGCGACGGCAGCACCACTTTGGATACCGGAGTCGGCTTTGCTGTGACCGCTCGCAATCAAGCGGTCATCAATGCCAATGTCGTCGGCAACGTGACGGCGCAAGAAGACGTCAATCGCGACGGCGTGCTGCTGACGGGCGATCTCAATCGCAATGGAGTTCTCGATCCGGGCGAGACAGCACTGGCCAATGGAAAACTCGATTTCGGTGAGGACTTCAATCACAACGGAGTCCTCGATTCCGGCAACAGCGAAGGCTTCCGCTTCACGGCGGGATCGAGCCAAAGCACGATCAATCTGCGGTTGCTCAACAACCTCGTGCAGAGCAATGTGGGCACCGGCATCTCGATGGTCGCAAATAGCTCGACGATCAATGCCTTTAATCTCGGCGAAGACGTCAACGGCAACGGGCTGCTTGATACCGGCGAAGACGTCAACGAAGACCGCAACAACAACGGTCGGCTCGATACTGGCGAGGATCTCAACTCCGACGGCTTCTTGAACCGAGGCAATGCTGATGGTCGACTGACCGGCGGCAACTTGATCAACGGCAATCAAGTGCTGCGCAACGGCGGCGACGGTTTGCGAGTCGACATCGTCAACAACGGCAGCGTCTCGCTGTTGGTCGTCAACAACGAGTTCGGACGATCCGAAGATCGAGCGACCGGCAACGGCGGCGCGGGTCTTAACCTCAACGCGAATGCCGGCAATCTCAATCTGCAATTGGGCTTCCTCTATGACGAGGACGCCAATTTCAACGGCATCCTCGATATCGGCGAGGACCTCAACGGCAACAACGCGCTCGATATCGCGCAAGCGAAGTACTCGAACGATGTCGTTGCGAATCGCGGCGGCGGCGTGCTCTTCAATCTGAGCGGCACCGCTCAAGGACAGATCGCGGCGATCGGCAATACGATCGAAGGCATCGGCGGCGGCTCGCTCGGCTTCTTGCTCAATGGAGATACGACCGGCGTGCCGTTCGACATCACGAACAACGCGCAGATCGGCAACAACATCAGCCGCTTCCAGTGGGACATCGCTGCGGCCAACTTGCAGTTCAACACCACTGGCGTGAATGGCGTCGTCTTCCAGTCAGCAAATGGCTCGAACACGTTGACCGGACTGACCTCGGTGAATGGCACAACCAGTCCCTTCTCGGTCAACAATCTCGCGACGAACCTCGATCTCGCATTCAACGACTTCAACCCGGTCAATGGCGTGCTCGATACCGGCGAAGACTTGAACGCCAATAGCGCGCTGGATCCGGGCGAGGACTTGCCTGAAACCTACAGCTTCCAAATTGACGTTGATCGAGCGGGTGTCCCGGCGAATGTCATCGGCAACGAGTACATCGGCTCGATCGTCACCGCGACGTTCGCCAGTGGGCAAGTTGTGACAGGCACAATGCAAGCGGTTGCTGGTAACGCAGCGGCGTCGCAGTTCGTTGCGACCTCGAACAATCTCGGCACGGGCACCGGCTTCGGAGTCAACGTCGGCGGAACAGCGACGTTGCTGTCTTCGGTCATTCGCAACAACACGATCTCGAACTTCGGCGGCGGCGGTCTGGCGATCGGCACGTCGGGCGAAGGCACGATCAACAACATTCTCGTTCGCAGCAACATCATCAGCGGCAACGGCTCCGGAACCGGCTCAGCTCCGTTCGGTAAGGGCCTCGCGATCTCAACCGCCAATACCGCGAACGGCATCCTCAACGCGCAGGTGCTGCTTAACACCATCTCTGACAACACTGGCGGAGCGATCGACGTGTTCGCGAATGGCGGAACACTGACCGTCTCGCGCATCGAGCAGAACAACATCGACAACAATGGGAGCGGCATCTCGTTGTCCGCCATTCAAGCAGGCACGCTCAATGCCCGAGTCACGAATAACAACATCAGCGACAGCATCCGACGAGTCACCGGTGTGACCACTGACACAACGGGCAACGGTCTCATCGTGCAAGCGAACAACGCGACCGTCGTGCTCGACGAGATTGCGCTCAACACGATCTCGAATAACGACGGCGACGGCATCAACTTCGACGCCTCGAACGGCGGTGTGATTCGCGTTACAGCCTCTGAAGACTTCAACCGCAACAACATTCTCGATCCGGGCGAAGACGCGAATGAAGACCTCAACAACAACGGAGTGCGAGACGTCGGTGAGCCCGATGTGAACTCCGATGGCTTCCTCAATCGCGGCAACGGCAATGGCGCGCTTGATCGCGGCATCCTCAGCAACTCGCTGACGAACAATGACGGTCTCGCCTTCGGCATCACGACAACGGGCGGCACGGTCGATCTCGCTGAAGTACGCGGCACAGCGATCGTCACAAACACAACGGGCACCGGAAACATCTCGATCGTCGGCAAGAACGGCGTCATTCGAGCCGCGTTCCGAGGCAACAACATCGTCGGCGACTTCACCAATAACGCCGCTGGCGGTCCCGGCTTGCTCGTGAGCGCGACCGGCGGTTCCTTCAACGTTGACGTCGGCGGCACAAATGTCGGAGACGGCAACGTCTTCAGTGGTAATCGAGGTGCCGGAGTTGCCTTCCTGTTGAGCGATACCGGAACGGGCTCGTTCACCGTCATCAACAACACCATTACCCGCATCGCCGATGACAATGACCCTGCAACACCTTTCAGAGGCGACGGTATCAACGTCAGTCTTGTCGGCTCGACCAACATCGTCGATGCAACGGCGTCGCTGACTCGTTCCGACATCGTCGGCAATATTATTGGCAGCTTCACCAATACCAATCTCGGGGTGCAGGGCTCCGGTGTCGCGGTATTGGCTTCCGAAAACACTCGCATCGAAGACTTGCTGATCGAAAACAATCAGATCGGTCACGCCGGTAACGACAACGTCTCATCGGTGCTGACGCGAATCAACCCGAACAGCGACATTAGCGGAGATGGCGACGCAGGTATCAAATTCGAACGCTTCGACGACGCTCGATTCGATGCGATTAATCCTCGCGCCGGCGACACGCTTGCTGTCAACATTCGAGGCAACGTCGTCCGCAATAATAACGGAGCCAACAACATCAGCCCGGTGCATGGCTTGCTCGTTAATGCGATGAATGGCATTCGAGACGACATCGACTTCGATATTCGCAACAACGAATTCGGCGGCAACACTGGCAACGGAATTCAATTCGAAACTCAGGCGGATGCGAGTCTCGCGACGAACCTGACGGGCAACTTGATCGAGAATAACTTGCTCAACGGTATTCATCTCACCGGTGTTGAGAATGTTGCCTCAGATCAAGAAACGCAGGGCGGCACCTGGATTCAGAATACGATTCGCAACAACTCTCAGCACGGTATTCGCATCTCGGGCGTGAGTGGCGACGTCGTGCCGCTGATCATCGGCCAGTTGGGCACCGATCCGCTTACTGGCTTGAGTCTCGGCAACCACATTCACACCAATGGTCTCACTGGTATCTTCATTGAGTCCGGCGGTTCCTCGCAGATCAACAACAATATCATCGAGCGAAACTCGTCGCACGGCATTGACATTCAAGCTGATCAAATTGGCTTTCGGGCCGACACGCTGCGCAACAACTCAATCGTCAACAATCAGGGTGACGGCTTGCAGTGGCGACATGAGGGGGGATTTGTTGGCGATACCAGATACTTACTCGCCTACGGCAACAACATCGACAGCAATGCGGGACGCGGCGTCGACATCCTCAGCATGGGATTAGTGACGTCGAATATTCAATTCGGGGACGACAGTGCGGCAGGCATGAACCGTATTACGTCTAACGGCCTCGAAGGCTTCTATGTTGTGAATACGGCATCGCGAACTCAGAGCAATGCCGTTGACTCGTCTGTGCCGCTTGCTGCCGACGGTAGTGTCGTATTCTCGCAAGCAGATATGGTGCTCGACATTCGCCGCAACGAGATCTCGGCTAATAATAATCAAGGTGACTTCATCGGCGGCGGAATCGTTCTGCGTGCCGGAACGAACAACGGCGGCGGTTTCCCGTTCTTTCCTGCTGATGCAACCGGTACTCAAGGGCTTGAAACCGATGTCGGCACGAACGACTCACTCGTTGGAAACGGCCGTATCAACGCCCGAATTACGAATAACACCTTCAATGGCAACTTAGGTGACGACGTCTACATCGAGTCGTTCACGTCAACCGTCGACCCTGTGACATCTGCCGGGACATGGGATGCGATGACATTTACGATCATGACTTACCAAAATGATCCTCTCGCGAGACTGAACTTGGTCTTCCGAGGAAACACTGGTGATTCGATAAATGTCACAACCGGTCAAGGAAATAGCTCGGCATTTCCGGGTCAATCACCGTCTGTCGGAGCGTTCTACAACGATGGCGACGGAACCTTTAAATCGCGTCTGAATACTGCAACTCCGGGCGGTCCATTTGCAGATGCGGCTCGACGCCGAAATGCACAACGAATCGGCTTCCGCACCGATGGGCTTACTACATTCCCACCAATCGCTGGCGCAACCCCCGGGAGTATCTTGGCTGATACTTACGAGTATCCCGGAGTTGGCCCGAGCACGTTCCGCGTTGAAGGTGACTTCGACGTTTCTGGCTTCCAGTCGGGCGACACCTTCTTCTTGGATTCGGTCCCTTATGACCCGTTCGGTGGTGCAAACGGCGTCGGCTTCAACGGACAGATATTCGGCGAATACCCATTCGGCTGGGGTCAAGCTGCACCGGGAACCTTCCAGTTCGATCAAGCCTTTATCATTCCGTAAGTCACTCTCGACGAGTGATACGGCGATGTCCGTCTCTCGCAGGGTCAGGCTTCTTGCAGTTGCAGGGGGCCTGACCCTGATTCATTGGCAGGCGAATTATGCGACGCGACTTTCTCAGGCTCGTTTTGCTTAGCGGTCTTGTCCCGTTCGAGTCGTTGTTGGCTCAGCCGCCGACTCCGCCGTTGGAGGGCACGCGCGAGCCGAAGTCGAAATTGCGAACGACGGTTTCGGTTGAACTGCTGACATCGCCGACAACCGCGCTCGAAGCACAACGCTGGGGCGCGGTGTTTCAGAAACTCGGGTGCGAGGTGCGGACGCGGAGTGCTCAGCAGGCAAAGCCCGAAGTCCGGGAGATCAAGCAAGGCTCGCAGCGGACTGTCACCGTCATCGCCATCCTCGAGTCGAACGGCACGCTGCTTGTTCCCGGTCGACGCTTCAGTGCGGATCGCGATCAAGCGATTGCCGATTGGCTGCTTGAGTTGCGGACTTATGGGGCTCAAGGTCGCCCTGATGGCAAGCCGTCTTATGGCCTTTCGCCAGTTCAGTTCGACGAACTCTTCCGACTGCTCGAAGCACCGGTAGCGAAGTCGACACTCAAGCTGCCGTTTGATGAAGCACTCGCCGCCGTCACGGTGAATCGCAATCTCTCGATGAGGCTCTCTGCTGAGGCATCGGCGAGCGTGCAAAAATTACCGCGCGACTGGCGGCTCGATGCGGAACTGAAGGATCTGAGTCGCGGCACAGCGATCGCCATTTTTCTGGCTGCAGCCGGTCTCGCTTACCGACCGGGTCGCACTCCAGATGAAGAGCTTGAACTGGTCATCGTGCCGATCAACGAGTCCGGCGTTTGGCCCGTCGGCTGGCCACTCGACAAAGCGCCGCTCAAGGCGACTCCGAAACTCGTCGCCCTGCTGCCGATCGAGATCGAAGAAGCACCGCTGCCCGCCGTCTTTGCCCGCGCTTCGAAAGAGTGCGACATCCCGGTTTTCGTCGATCAATGGCGGATCGCCGCGCGAGGAGTCGATCTGGCCGCAACCACTTTCTACGCACTGCCGAAGCGCACGATGTGGAGCATCATCCTGCAGAACGCGACGAGCCCCTCGCATCTCATTCGAGAAGTTCTGCTCGACGAAGCCGGCAAGCCATTCGTTTGGATCACGACCGACGACCCCAAACGCGCCAACGAACGAGCAAAGCAGCGCGAAGTGTTGATGGAGCGCCCGAGCAAGAAGTAGGACGAGCGGAAAGCTGCGGGTGCATCTTTGTAGCCGAAGTCGTGAGACTTCGGACGCATGCACTGCGGCTCCGAAATCTGACGATTTCGGCTACGGACCATTGCGGTCGCGCTGGAATAGGAACCTTGATGTCAGACTCTCAGCGAGTTCGCCGAACCAAAAGCCAAAAACAGAAGTCGCTTGCCGGTAACCATCAGCGTTGCTGGTTATGGGGGCGCAATGCCGTGCTCGAAGCACTGAGATTCGGCAAGTGGCTGCCGCTCGAACTGGTGATCTCAGAGCAGCTCGCGCCCGAGCTTCGCCAAGAGGTGCTGAGCCTCGCTCGCGACGCCGGCATCGCGACTCAAACGGCGACGCCCGAGCGTCTGACTGAGCTTTGCCATTCGCGCGAGCATCAAGGCTTCATCGCCAAGATGCCGCCTTTTCCATATCTCAACTTGAGCGACATCCTCAGCAGCAGCATGCACCAGCAAGCTCCGGCACCACTGTTTGTGCTGCTCGACTCGGTGCAAGACCCCTTCAACTTCGGAGCGATCTGTCGCTCGGCCTGCGTCTTTGGAGCGACCGCGGTGATCGTCGCGCGACAGTCGCAAGTGGAAGTGACCAGCCACGTCGCTCGCAGTTCTGCCGGAGCGATCAATCGCATTCCGATCGTGCAGGTTGATGACCTCGCCACAGCGATCGCAGAACTTCGATCGCGCGCCGTGCGCATCTATGCAACAACGATTACAGCAAAGTCCGTGATTGGAGACATCAATCTCGCTCAGCCATCGGGTTTATTGATCGGCAACGAAGGACAAGGCGTGCAACCGCAACTCATCGCCGCCTGCGACGGAGAAGTCACGATCCCTCAAGCGACATCCTTCGACTCACTCAACGCCGCCGTCGCCGCCGGAGTCGTGCTGTATGAGTCCTATCGGCAGCGCCTTCCGGGTTCGTCCTCAAGACCGCTCGCACACTGAAACTCGAAGTAGGTTGTGACAAGCGAGCTTCCAACTGATGGGCCGGCACTCGCAAACAAACTGTGATCGATGCCACAGCGACCGCCGCAGATCGCGCTTGCTCGCGCCGGCACACCGACGCCTCGCGAGCTTGTCCGCACGCTACGAACGCAATCCCCGTCCCGCACAAAAAACGGCATGGTTCAAAGTGAGGTCGCAGAGCCGCGCCCGTCAGGAAGCGGAATCCACTGCAAAATAGCCAGAACACCGCTTCCTAACGGGCGCGGCTCTGTGACCCAATGCGAGACCGAAGTGAACCTCGCCAAAAAATCACAACCTCAGAGAGTCATGCTACGAGAGGCGAGTCGCAGGGCTACTCGTGACGGAGTGCTTCGATGGGGTCCATCTGCGCGGCGCGGGAGGCGGGGTAGAGGCCGAAGAGCACTCCGACGATTACCGAGATGCTGAAGGCCGCGCCGACCGACCATGGAGCGACGATCGGCTCAAGGTTCTGAACGGTGCTCGGCAACGCGCTCCACAATTCGGGCGAGACGATCTGCATCAACGAGCGGACGATGTCGACGCCGACTTCGCAGAGGTATCCCATCACGACGCCCATGATGCCGCCCGTTCCCGTCAGCACGACGGTCTCGGCCAAGAACTGAGTGATGATGTCGCGACGGCGGGCTCCGAGGGCTCGACGCACACCGATCTCGCGCGTGCGCTCGGTCACGGTCGCCAGCATGATGTTCATGATCCCGATGCCGCCGACGATCAGCGAGATGCCGGCAATCAGCACGAGCAACACGTTGAACATCGCTCGCAAGACTTCGGCCTGCCTCAGCAACTCTTTGGGGACGACGATCGAGTAGTCGACTTGCTTGTGATACTTCTCAAGCAACGTCTTGATGATCTCTGCCGTCTCTTCCACCTGACTGATGTCTTTGACCGTGACGGTGATTTGACTGATCTCGACGATCTCGCCGCTCTGTGAGCCCGAGCCGGCCGTCATGATTTGATCGCTGAGCCGTGCTCGGAAAGTTTGAAACGGAATGTAGATGTCGAGGTTGTACTCGCGCCCGGCCATGCTGCCGCCGATGGCTGCTGAGCCCGCTCGTTCGCGCGTGACGCCGATGACGGTGTAGAAGTCGAGATCGATCTGCACCGATTGCCCGAGCGGGTCTTGAAGAGGAAAGAGCTTCTCGGCGGCTTCCCATCCGAGCACGCAATAATTCTTACGCTCGGTGCCCATCACGTCGGTTAAGAACTCGCCGCGGTCCATCGAGAGGTGATTGATGTCGAAGTACTCGGGAGTGCAACCAATCAACTGCCCATTGAGCACCTGAGCTTCATGTCGGAACTCGCGCGAGACCTCGCGCATCGGGACGATGGCTTCGATGTTGGGGACGGTCTCTTTGAAGCGGCGAAAGTCATCGAGCTTCAGTCCATAGACGATGAAGAAGGTGCGATCCCCGCCGCCCACAACCGGCGGCTTGATGCTCTTGATGATGACGTTGCGCGCCCCGAGTTCCTGAATCTGTTTCTGTGCTTGATACGAAACGCCTTCACCGAGCGCCACGAGCCAAATCACCGCCGTCACACCGATCAAGATGCCGAGCATGGCCAACGCGGAGCGGAGCTTGTGTAAGAACAAACTCTTGAAGCCCAGTCTCATTGTTCGCAGCAAACGCGCAAGCATGAATTGTGTCCGAGTGACAGAGCCGTGAAGACCGCATTGAGACAATCAGGAAGTCCGCTTCCGTCGTCGTTCGAGTCGCTGAAGGACGTTGAGCTCTTCTTCGAATCAGTCGAGCAACAACTTCCCGGTTTGATGAGTCGGTCGAAAGCTGCTGTTTGGAAGTTGTGCAAGTTCTTGTCTTCGCCCCGAAGGGGCCTCGGAGATCAGCCGAGCGCCACCCTAGGAAAACGAACAATTCTATGTCGTGCCCTCTTCGGGAACACGTCGAAAGAACGACGCCATTACTAAGGACAGGTCTGAGATGGCGTGCCTTATCCGTGTGGGAAATATCCGTGTGCGAAGTCTCTGGCCAATTCAGCTTCGCACACGGATGTGTCTCACACGGATAAGACCGCAAAACTCAAACTATGTTCCCAACTTGCAAAGGCTCGTAATGCCGAGCCGGGCAACTGAAGGGGCACCGGAATGTGTCGATACCTTCCAGTGCCCTTTTAGGGCACATTTTCATAACGGTCGTATTCCTAGGGCGACGCTTCCGTTGGTCGCTTGCCCGAGGCTGATCTCCGAGGCCCCTTCGGGGCGAACACATCGACTGCTCAACATTGACGGCGCCTGCAAATGCGTCCGATTGTCGCGTCTCGGAATGGTCGCACTTGTTGGCGTGTCGGGTTTGTACCGGGAACTCATTCATCGACTGTTCCTCTGCGGCCAACGTAGTGGGCTCGACCATTTGAGACGAGGCCGACTTTGTTCTGTGCTGAAGCCGTCGATAGTGTCCCGGCGCTGCTCGTTACTTGCTCGTCTCACTTACTCGACTCCGCATTGCGAACCTGTGTGAGTTGCGAACTGAAATGTAGGGCCGACTCTCCGAGGCGGCCTTTGTTGCGTGACGAAGCGACTTACTCATCGCCACCTGCGAGCTCGTCATTGGGTTGAAGCTGGCGTTCTGGAAGTAGCTTCGTCCTGCAAAATGCTCAGCCTCGGAGAGACTGAGCTACGACTTCCCAAAGAGCCGATCGTTCTCATGCACCGAAACTCTGCCGCCATCATCGTGCTCGTGCTGATCTCTCTGCTCATCGAAGCACGAGTTGGAGCGGCGCCTCCGTCGACTCAAGAGGTTGATCGCTCGTTGTCGCATGCGGTGCGTTATCTCGCAGCTCAGCAGCAGCCTTCAGGAGCATGGCGTGCTCCGCAGGGCGAGTCGGCGGCGATGACGTCGCTCGCCCTGATGGCCTTGATGGCGAATGGTCATGTTCCGGGAGAAGGCCCGCACGGAAAGAACATGGAGCGAGCTGTCCGCTGGGTGATCGATCGGCAGTTTGCGAACGGGCTGATTGCTTCCAATCAAACGCACGGAGTCATGTACGAGCACGGCATCTGCACGCTGATGTTGGCTGAAGTGGCCGGCATGACTGACGAGCCTTTGGCTTCGCGCGTGCGAGCCAGTTTGGCGAGTGCTGTGAAATTAATCCTACAGGCGCAAGCCGTCGCCAAGAGCGAGTCCCATCTCGGAGGCTGGCGCTACGGACCGTCGAGCAACGACAGTGATCTCAGTGCAACCGGATGGCAGTTGTTGGCACTCAGAGCCGCGAAGGATGTCGGCTGCGATGTGCCGGTCGCCTCGATCGACGCCGCTGTGAGCTATGTCAAACGCTGCGCCGGACGCTCGGGCGGGTTTAGTTATCAGCCGGGTGACGGAGTGACTCCGACTCGTTCCGGCACGGGGATTCTGTGCCTTGAGGTCTGCGGTCAGCATCACGCGGCAGAGACGATGGTGGCAGCCGAGTTCCTGAGACGTCGACCGCCGCGCGTGCAAGATGGATGGTTCTTCTACGGCGCGTACTACAGCTCGATCGGCATGTTCAAAGTCGGCGGCGACTACTGGACCGAGACTCGCGACTCAGTGGCTTCAGCCTTGCTCATCAGCCAATCCCCGGACGGAGCATGGACGGGGCAAGGCTCGAACGAGTTCTCATTCGGTCCGATCTATTGCACGAGCCTCGCTGCGTTGGCGCTCGCCGTCGAGTACCAGTACCTGCCGATCTATCAGCGGTAGCTTGGGATTCCATCCCGAGCCGCAGCGGCAAGACGATCATTCTTCTCGCTCTCCACTGACCCCGCGTCAGTGGAAGCAACGACTGGTGAGCTAACACCGCAGCCCACAAACCTCGCTTTGCTCGCTCTCCACTGACCCCGTGTCGGTGGGAGCAACGACTGGTGAGCTAACACCGCAGCCCACAAACCTCGCTTTGCTCGCTCTCCACTGACCCCGCGTCAGTGGAAGCAACGACTGATTGGCTAACGACCTCAAGATCAAGGTTCTTGCGAAGCGAAAGACGGTCGTCGTTCGCTGACGACGGAGTCCCTCGAATGATCCTTAGCTGACCAGTCGCGGCTTCCACCGACGCGGGGTCGGTGGAGAGCGGATTACATAGCGCAGGTTGGCGTTGCTAGCCGACCAGTCGTTGCTTCCACCGACACAGGGTCGGTGGAGAGCTAACCTCTCCGATGCGTTTGAAGCATGAATTTCGCAACGGCCCAATCGAGCCGCTCTCAAACTTTCGGGACTGCTGCATGCTGCTCTCTGTTTCTACTCAACCGAGTCTGTTGCTGAGGCTCCGAGACCCGCGCGATCACGACGCTTGGGGCCGCTTTGTCGATCTCTATGCGCCTTTGGTCTACGGCTTCTTGAGACGTCGACGACTGCAAGACGCAGATGCAGCGGACCTCACTCAAGATGTGCTGCGACAAGTGGCCGGCGCCGCGTCGTCGTTCTCGTATGACCGCGCTAAAGGAACGTTTCGCAGTTGGCTCTTCACCGTCGTCCGCAATCGGCTGACCGATCATCTGCGCCGCGCGGCATCGACGACGCAAGGAGCGGGCGGTTCGTCGAACTGGCGCCAGATTCAAGAGCAACTGATTGCCCCGGAGTCACTCGACGCGGACTCGGCGGAATGGAACGCCGCTTGGCGTCAGCAACTCTTTCAGACAGCAGCGAAGCAGGTGCAAGCGGACTTCACTGAGGGCACATGGGCGGCCTTCTGGCAAACCGCCGTTGATGGCCGAGCGGGACAAGAAGTCGCAACCGAACTCGGTATGTCCGTCGCAGCGGTCTACCTCGCGAAGAGCCGAGTGATGAAGCGAATCAAAGAGCAGATCCATTGGCTGCAAGGTGACGGCGATTCGTCATCAGCTTGAGACCTTTTGGAGTGCGGCGATTCATCGCCGCTTTGGTATTGCGGCGCAGCCGCTCTTTTTTCGCTTTCGAGTTGGCGCGGAGTGGGGCGCAGCGGGCGGCAGACGGAAAGACAAAAACAAAGACGGCTCCGCCGAGGACTAAAGCGGTGATGAATCACCGCACTCCAAAAGGGC
>CAZNMS010000089.1:0-23455 GCA_964573505.1 uncultured Planctomycetaceae bacterium
GACGGCTTGCGCCGTTCCGCTACTTTGACGACTTGTTTTGGCGCAGCGCCTTAGTGCTGCAACGCAGCGTTGCGTCAGTCGAGATGGCGGTGAATGAGTTGCTCGCGATAGATGCTGAGGGCCGCGAGTTTTGCTTTCCGAACCTTGATGTGGCTCTTGCGGGCGGCGGCTTCTGGCTGATGGATGTGCTGCACACGTAGATCGAGAATCAATCTCGATCCGGAGCGGCAAGACCGCTCTGAGGACTTAGGGATTCGCTGTCAGAAAAGTTCCACTCGGCTCGGGCATCGGTTGCGTCGGAGTTAGACGCACTGTTTCACTCGCGATGCGCTGCAGCAATGTGGCGGCTCTTTTCTGACGGGGCGACGTTGGGTTTAAGTGGCAAATTCTCCGCTTCGGATCGGGATGGAATCCCAATCTACTTGTGTTGAACCGGCTCACGGACAGGTTGCGCGCCTGTCGGAAATGTTCCACTCGGTTCGGGATTAAAGCGCGGAGTTCGACGGTGAGTTTCACTCGCGATGCGCTGCAGCAATGTGGCGGCTCTTTTCTGACGGGCAGACGTTGGGTTTAAGTGGCGATCTCCCCGCATCAGATCGGGATGGAATCCCAATCTACTTTGATGCGGAGGGCTCGACGGCGAAGTCGATCCATTTTGTTTTCGTGTCGCGACCTGTCGGGAGTTTGAAGGTGCTTTCGTCGCCGGTCAGTAAGTGACTGGCGGTGTGCGGGCCGTTGTTGTCGGTCCAGTGGAATGTCACGCGGGTCGAGTCGGGCGACGGAGTGCGGTAAACGAGATGCACTTCAGCACGCGCGTAGGCTTTGCCGCCGTCGTTGCGGAAACGCACTCGAACCGGACCGGTCACTGGCTCCGGCAGTTTCAACGAGCCGTAGCACATGCTCTGCGACCAGAAGTCGGCGGGCTCTTCTCCGCGTCGGACGATCGACCAATCGCGCACGATCGGCAGCCACTTCTTGCCGCCGTCGGTTGAGTACTCGATCTGATACTTGATCTCGGGCAGTGGCGGATTGCTCGATCGAACATGCGCGGCCGCAACGATCTCGACCGCCGCTTCGCCGCGCGGCGTCTGCAGTTCAAGCGTCACTCGCGGAGTTCCGAGGCTGCCTTCAACAACATGCGCCGCTGCCTGAGGCAAGTTCGGACCGGCTGAGACGAGCGCCGTTCGTGATGTCAGAAACGTTACATCGCTGCCGTTGTCCTTAAGTCTCGGCAGGACGCTCTGATTCGCCTGACAGACCGTCGTGATGACGACCTTCGCTTGCTGAGCGGCAAGCTGGTTCGGCGCGGCGTGCAACTTCACGAAGTATTGGCGGCGGCCTTTCGCGAAGTCGGTGAGATCAAGCTTCTTTTGCACGCGACCGGCGTCCGTCCATGACTTGCCGCGATCAGTCGAGATCGAGACGGGGAACTCGATCGCGCTTTCAATCACGAGTCCGTTGCGGCCTCCGGGTTCGTAGATGCCCCACTCCGCGTTCGTCGCGGGAGTCGCGCCAATCAGGAACGGCGATTGAAACTCGAACGTGACTTGCTGCTCGTCTTCTGAGACGACGCCTTCTTTGTAATCACCGCTCGCGAAGTCGGGGCGATACGTGAAGACCGCGTTGCCGAAGCGTGCTTGTCCCGGCTTGTAGCCCGCGCCGGTTTTCGACCCGAGCATCTTCTCCGGCTGATTGACCCAAGTAATGGAACGCTCGGGACCGGGAATGCCATTCGTCTGATAGTTGCGGCCCCAGAAGACGAAGTCCTTGCCCGATTCGAGTCCCGGTTCGAGATACCGACGCAAGGTTTCGCCGCGCCGCAGATGCAACTTCGGAGCAGGACCGCTGTAGCCGGGCAGATACTCCGCAACGTCGTAGCGGCGGTAAGTCGCTCCATCACCGGGATGCAGTCCGCAGACGAGCCATCCTTGCTGACGTTCGGGAGCGTGCTGCCGATCGGTCAGCTTCTTCCAGTCGGCATTCACTTCTTTGAGCGAGAGCAGTCGCTTGCCGTCCTTATCAAAGATGACGGTCGAGATGTCGTGATCGAGCAACGCCCAGCGCCCGGCACCGTAGCCGTCTCCGGTCAGAAAGACTTCGAACGAGTTGTGTCCGTCAACACCGACGCCGCGCCCGCGACTATGTCCGAGCAAGTGCTCGATCTCTGCGGACCATTGCGAATGCGTCGTGCCGCAGAGGCCGAAGCCGTGCGAGAAGAGTCCGGTCCAGTACTCGCGCCCGCGCAGATCAACGCCCTTCTGAAAGCCCTGTCCCCAAAGATCCTCATTCGCTTCCTCGGCATGCGCGTAATGAGTGTTGCGCCACAAGAACGACGCGAGCACTTTGTCGTGATCGGTCTCAGGACGCCGACCGACCACTCGCTGATAGACATCGGCCTGCGTCTTGAAGAGTCGCTCGAACGTCGAGCACGCCAATTCGCCGGGATACCACTCGTGATCGGTGCGGACCTGCGGATCACCAACATCAGCCCGCGCCGAGAGGCAAACTCCGGCCAACATCGCCGGAACCGACAGCATCTTGAGAAGTCGCATCGCAGCCGCCTTTCAAAAGGAGAATGGGGCTCGCGTTGTAGCGACGGGTGCGGAAGTCGTCGTCGAGATCGACGCTCAGTGACGGTGTAAGCGTTGTTGAGATCGAATGGGTGTAACCGGTATTCCAGCGCGGTCTCTGGCGGGCTTGTCCCGTCGAGATCAACGACTGGTAGCTGCAGGAACGAGCTGACTTGATTCATCTCGGTCCGGGCGGCGACGACTCAATTTCAACGCCGGAGTGCCGATCACACCCAAAAGAGAATGGCAAAAGATGACTGACGAAAAGAAGACTGCGACTAACGGATTGCAGGGGGGCGCTCCGCAGTTCCGTAGGCTCAGGGGCGCTCGGAAGTTTCGAACCGCGCGGCTGCATTGCTCAGCCATTTAATCCCCGTGACGATCCGCGCGACGACGATGTTGTTCTTGCTGCTTGTGGCCGCTCGTTGGCCGCTGCATTGCATTGCCGTCTGCTTCCGCCTGCTTGCTTTGAGAAAGTCCCTGCTGATGCCTTTGCCTGCTGCTGCTCACTTTGAACGCCTCAAGTCGTTGTTGGCCCTTGAGGCGACGGCGGAAGTCGAACGCATTCGCTCGTTGTCGGGACCGGAAGCCGAAAAGGCCGGGCTCGCGATCTGCGAACTCATCGTGCGTGATGAGCGGTTCGCCGTCGGAGGTAGGACAAAATACATCTTCGGCAAGCGGCATTATCGACTGCTGCCGTTCACTCGGCTGCAAGCGGGAACGCCGGTTGTCGTCACCGAAGAGCGAATGGCGGGGCAACCGGATCAAGCCCACTTTCGCGGAGTTGTTGCCGGACGTGATCGCGACAGCATCGAAGTCGTCTTTGATGAGCCTCCGGAGTTTGAGGCCGAGCATCCGACCGTTCGCGTTGATCAATCGTCGGATGAGATCAGTCGGCAGCGCATCGAGCGTGCGTTGCAGAAGGTTGTCGGTGTCGAACGCGGACGAGTGGCCGAACTGCGAGCCATCATGCTCGGCGAACGCGAGCCGAGGTTCGTAACACTCAAGCCGTTTGAGCCATTCAGTGAAACGCTCAATGAACCGCAGCGCGCGGCAATCGAGTTAGCTCTCGCCGCAGAGGATGTCGCCGTCATTCATGGACCGCCGGGCACGGGGAAGACAACAACCGTTGTTGAGTTCATTCGGCAGGCGATTCGGCGAGGCGAAAAAGTACTGGCGTGCGCGCCGAGCAATCTCGCTGTCGACAACCTCTGCGAGCGTTTGATCGCTGCGGGAGAGAACGTGCTGCGTCTCGGGCATCCGTTGCGAGTGCTGCCTGAAGTGCAAAGCCGAACGCTCGACGTGCTGCTCGTGAATCATCCCGATCAGAAGATGGCGAACGATCTGCGCGACAACTCGCGCGTGCTTTGGAAGCGACTCGGGCGCTGGTATCGCGTGAAGCCGACGCCGACCGAACGCAAGAAGTTGCGCGACGACATTCGCGAGTTGAAAGCCGATGCCGCACGACTGGAAGTGAAAGCGATCGCTCATCTCTTTGAGTCCGCGAGTGTTGTGTGCGCGACGCTGACGGGGCTCGATCCCGAAGTGCTCGGCGACCGCCTTTTTGATGTTGCGGTCATTGATGAAGCGGCTCAGTCGATCGAACCCGCGAGTTGGACAGCCATCGTGCGAGCGCGCCGCACGGTGCTTGCGGGTGATCATTGTCAGCTACCGGCAACGGTCATTTCGCAAGAAGCACAGCGAGCAGGTCTCGGCACAAGCTTGATGCAACGACTGCTCGAAACTCCGCAGATGGCAACTCAGATAGCGCGACGACTGACGGTGCAATATCGAATGCACGAGTCGATCATGAGCTTCTCATCGCAGCAGTTTTACGAGGGCTCTTTGATTGCCGATGCGAGCGTTGCAGGTCATCGCCTCTGCGACTTGCCGGGCATCGCCGCTTCGGAACTCACCGAGACGCCGCTGCTCTTCATCGACACTGCCGGAGCGAGCTTCGACGAAGAGGTCGGCACTGACGGACAAAGCCGATCGAACCCGCGCGAAGCCGAGATCGCACTGCGGCAAGTGACCGAATTGCTCGACGCCGGACTCGCTGCAAGCGACATCGCGGTGATCACTCCCTATGCCGGACAAGTAAGACTGCTGCGCGAATTGATGCCGGACAACGGAGTCGAAATCGACACTGTCGACGGCTTTCAAGGTCGAGAGAAAGAAGCCGTCGTGATCTCGCTCGTGCGATCAAACGACCGCAACGAGATCGGCTTCCTGAGCGACGCGCGGCGAATGAACGTCGCCCTCACAAGAGCAAGGCGCAAGCTGATCGTCATCGGCGACACAGCAACGCTCGCCGCGCATCCCTTCTTCGAGCACTTGCTCAACCACTTCCAACAGCAAGCCGCCTACCGCAGCGTTTGGGAGATCGGCCTCGAGTAACTCTCGCTTCAGATCCCGTCATCCGGGTTTGTCAGTTGGGACAAGTTCCATCAGCCGAACCTGATTCAGATCTCGCCGAGTTCAAAAGCTAACTCTTGCGAGGCTCACAACTTTGCGATGCCATTGACGGCTGAATGCTGGTGCTCCGATCCCGACTCGTCGCACTCCTTGAAGCATCGCCATTTCCTCAACCTGTCGTTGACGAGAACAACTCATGGGCCAGTCATTTACATTGCACGGGCAACGTCCGTTTGGCGCTCTATCTGGTGAAGTTGAGAAAAGCATTGGGGAGTTGAATCTCGCGTGGCATGAGCAGACGCTTGTTGCATCGGCGTCGCGTGCTGCGCTTCCGAGTGCGATCGAAGTCGAATCGCAGGTCAATGACGACGATGTCTTGACCGTCACCTTCAGCGACGGATTCAAGTTGCTCATGCGCGGGGACCAGTATCGACGCATCTTTGTCGATCTCGGTCTTGGGGCGGGCGGCGGTCAAATGCCGCCATCGAGTTTGCGGATCCCAGTGCCGACGCAGCTTCCTTCTGCGTTTGTTTCCGCCAATGAATCTCGCAGTGTTACTGCGACGATCGTGAGCATCGTTGTTGCGAAGTTGGCAGAGGCCGTTGCCAGCTACGTCGCACGGGCGGCCGGCCAAAAGACTGCCGAGCTGATTTGTCGATGGTACGAAGGGGTCACCATCAAGGGCGAAGATTCGGGAAGAACTGGGCTTTTCGTGAGCTGTGGTGAGATTCATGAGGCCGGTGAAATCGTCGGACTGACAACATCTCCGATGTCGGCAGACGTTGAAATCGGAGATGTCTCGCGACCGACTCTGTTGTTGATTCACGGCACAGCGTCCAACACCCAGCAAGCATTTGGCACACTCTGGAAGCAACATCCAAATGCGATCGAGAAGCTGAAGACCGCATACGGCGAAATCATTGCCTTTGACCACAAGACGTTGACCGTCAGTCCGATTCAGAACGCCCTCGACATTGTCAGGCAACTCAAGAAGGGATCGCGGCTCCATCTGGTGACACACTCACGGGGCGGCCTGATTGGAGAACTGCTTTGTCGTGCGGGGCGTGTGGCAAAGACAGGAGAACCGCTCGATCCGTTCGATTCCGATGACTTCAAATTGGCCAAGAAGGGCGGCTTCTATAAGGACCTCAAATCGCTGGCCAAAGAATTGCGAGATAAGGAGATCAAGGTTGAACGCTTCGTTCGAGTTGCTTGTCCCGCACTCGGCACATCATTGGCGAGTGAGCGTCTCGACTTGTGGCTGTCAGTTTTCTTACAAGGGCTCGACGATCTATTAGGCTTTGTGCCTGAGATGCCTGACGGGTTTGAGCAGTTCGCTGAGTTTGCGAAGGCGCTGCTCGCATCTCGGCGCGATGCCGATGCACTTCCCGGCTTAGCGGCGATGACCCCGTCAAGCCAACTGATTGCGATGTTGAATCGAGATGATGTCTACACGACATCGGACTTGTCGGCATTGGCGGGACAGACAAAGGACGTCGCACATCCATGGAGCGTGTTGGAGAAGCTCTGTAACCGGTTCTTCGATGGGCCGAATGATCTCATCGTCGATACCGACTCGATGATTGGAGGAGCGGAGCGGGTTGAAGTTCAAGGGATGCCCGCCGAACCGAGTCAAAAGGGGCGACGCGAGAGTGAGTCAACTTCGCAATCGTCGCGACGAACAGTCAAAGAGAAGCAAGGGCGTTACTACCAAGAAGTAGGACCGAAGGTTTGGCACTGCCGGTACTTTGTGAATGAGTCGAGCGTGACTCAGATCGTTCAACGGCTGACTGAACGCGATCAGGGCACGCTGACGAATGCCTTCAACCTGATTGAGGCTGATGGCAGTGACGAAACCGAGCGGTCGGCGGGAGTTCGCTTCTTCTCGTTCCATCGCACATTGCCGATCGCCGACGAAGTCAAAGGGACGCGTCCGATTGTGGTCGTCTTGCCGGGGATCATGGGCAGCGAACTGTCCGTAAAAAACGATCCCGTCTGGGCACGCACGATGAAGTTGATGTTTGGAGGGTTGAAGACTCTCTCGAACACGACTGCCAGTGCCGGCGTGACTGCCGACAACTTGTTAGCGGCTCCCTACGCAGACTTATGTCAGTACCTCAGTCAGTCGCATGACGTTGTTCGTTTTCCATACGACTGGCGACTGTCGATCAAGGCTGCAACTTCAAAACTGCGAGACCGCTTGCTGCCCATCTTGGATATCGCCGAAAAGCACAATCAGCCTGTTCGATTTGTCGCGCACTCAATGGGCGGCCTCGTCTTGACCGGTCTCTTGGCATGGGAGATCGGTGTTTGGAATCGCATTCAAAAGCATGACGATTCACGTGCCGTGCTCTTAGGGACGCCATTGGAAGGTTCTTGGGGCATCGTGCAGATGCTCGCGGACAGTGAGGGGTTGCTGAAGAAGCTTGCGACTCTCGACATCACGTCCAGCTATGAGGAATTGCGAGAGATCGTTCGACAGTTCCCCGGTGTGTTGGAATTGTTACCCGCGCAGCGCGTGTTGGATTTGAGATCGGAGCGAGCAGGCAACACATGGGGCAGCGGTAGCCCATTGGATCCCAAAGCATGGGCTCATTGGGCCAATGAATTGCCGGACATTGTGAGTCCGGATCCGAAGCTGTTGCGGGCCGCGCGACAGGTACGTGAGCACCTAGAGTCGGTGGCCTGGCGAGATCAGCGAATTTGCTATGTATCGGGACGTGCTGACCGCACGCCGAGCGGAGTCAGGATTCAGCCCGACGAAAATGGGCAGCCGAAGATGTACGTGACTTTCTCAGGCAATGGTGACGGTCGCGTGTTGTGGGATCTCGATGCACTGAATGGTGTCACGCGTTGGTACATGGATGCCGATCACGGCGAGATGGCAAGCCATGAAGCGAGCTTCTCGGCGATCCTCGATCTCTTGCAGAGCGGTCGCACAACTCAGTTGCCTCAGTCGCGATCGGCAATGAGTCGCGGCAGCAGGAGTGTTGGCGGCAACGGCAATGGAGGGAGCAATAGCGGCGGCGACAACAACAATGGCGGTGGCGGTGGCGGTGATGAAATTATTCCACCATCGGGGAATCTCGGGGGCGAAGTGTTGTTCGCGAATCGAGATTCACTCGCGATGGCGGCTGTCGGATCGGATCGCCGTCCGCAACGTCGGTCGTTGAAAGGTCGCCAGCGCCTGATTCGAGTCGGCGTTGTTCATGGCGATCTCAGCTTCGCACGCTTTCCGGTTGTTGTCGGGCACTATGACGGTGATCCACTCGTCGGTCCCGAACGCAAACTCGATTTTGCCTTTGAGCAACGTCTGACTCATCGCCAGTCATGGGGCATGTATGCCGGCGACATCGGAACGAGCACGATCATCATCTCTGACCAGCCGGCTCAGCGTCCTCAAGGAGTGATCGTCGTCGGGTTAGGACGTGCGGGCGAACTCACGGCTGCAAGCTTGCGACAAAGCTTCCGGTCAGCGGTTCTGGAGTTCGCAACATTGGCTGCCGAATTTGAAGATGGGCGACTCGACGACCCGGTCAGTGGCTTTCGTCTGATCTCAGTCAGTGCCTTGTTGATTGGTACGAGTTCGGATGGGCTTGCCATTCCTGAAGCCGTTGAAGCCATGTTGCGAGCAGTGGCCGATGTCTCAGACCGACTGCGCAAGAACAAGGGCGAGCACTATGGCAAGAAGGCGTTGCCGTTAGAGATCGGAGAGATCGAGTTCGTAGAAGTCTATGACGATCAGGCGGGGACAGCGGACCGGTGCCTTAAGAAGCTTCTTGAGAGACAGCCCTTTGCTTCGAACTTTGCTTATGAAGCCATTCAAACGCGCGCCGGCTGTCAGGAACGCCAACTTTCTTCAGAGTCGCCCGGTTGGTGGCACCGCTTGCAGATCACGAACATTCGAGGGGGCCGTCTTAAATTCGACATGCTGACGCGACGAGCACGCACTGAGACGCAAGAGATTCAGACTCAAGCTGCTGCGTTGGAATTGCTCATTCGCGAAGCAACGGCCACTACGGTGACGCGAGTTGAAATCTGCAAGACGCTGTTTCAAATCCTGTTGCCGAACGCACTGAAAGACGCGGCGATCTGGAACAACTATCTGCAACTCATCGTCGACTCAAAGTCTGCAGCGTTTCCGTGGGAGATGTTGTGGGATCGAAGTCGTGAGCATTCACAACTGGAGTCCGAGCAGCCTCCGGTCGTCACTGCAGGAATCATTCGACAGCTCAAGACGACGAACTTCCGGAGCAACCCGGTTGAAGAGTTGGGGAAATTTGCGTGTGTCATCGGCGATCCAGTTGGCAGCGACAGCAAGCCGATTGAAGGGTTTGCTCCGCTCGAAGGCGCGGTGAGTGAGGCCAATCAAGTCTCACGCGTGTTGCATCAAAATGGGTATCAGGTCCGCGAGGTCATTCGTCAAAGCGTCGTCGAAGTCTTCACCGCGCTTCACGATCGTGGTTATCGGATCTTGCATCTGGCTGGTCACGGAGTGCATGAGTTTTCGAATGCGCAGGCAGATATCGACTTCTGCCAACTAGGTCTCAGCGCCGAGTTCTTAAGTTGCTTCTTCAAGTGTCGAGAGAAAACGACAGATAAGCCGGTAAGCGGCATGGTGCTCGGTCGACACAGTAAGCGACTGGTCGTCTTAGGTGCTGCGGACGTCGATCAAATGCCGACCGTTCCGGAATTGGTCTTCATCAATTGTTGCGAGCTGGGACGAACGAAATCCGGCACCGAAGCTGATGTCGTTCGATTGAAGAACCCGCCGGCCTTCGCCGCGAATATCGCAGAGCAATTCATCCGCATGGGAGTGCGGTGCGTGATTGCTGCCGGATGGGAGATTGCAGATGCTCCGGCGGCGACTTTTGCTTCTGCGTTTTATCAAGCGTTCCTCAGAGGCGAGACGTTTGGAAACGCAGTTCGTTTCGCTCGTGAGCAAACTTGGAAGGAGTATCCCAGCTTCAATACATGGGGTGCCTATCAGTGTTATGGCGACCCCGGTTGGAGGCTCGTTTCGCCGCGAGACAGAAGTCTTACGGGACCTCAACGCGGATCATTGCCGGACTGGAACACTCCGCACGAAGCGATCGTTGGTTTGCGAAATATTCTTGAGGAAGCAAAGGCGATCACTCCGTCGCTCGTTGGTGAGCTCATTACGCGTCTCAATCAGATTCGCGAAGAACTGGAATCAGAAAGCACTCGATGGGTCGGTTGGTGGCATCGAGCTGATGTCGTCGGACAACTTGCGATCGCGTACTCCGAAGTTGGTGATTTCGAGACGGCGATCTTGCTGCTGCGGCACAGCCTGTCGCGTAACAACGGCCATCCGCCGCCAGCACTCGCGCAAGAACGATTGTGCGATGCAACGAATCGAGTGGCTCTGCAGATCGTTACTGATCGGCATGTGGCGGAGCGCGCTCGGCGTATTTTCTCACGAGGCATAGCGAGTTCTGATTCCGAGCTTGCTCGGTATCTTCTGGATGAAAACCAACGCCGACTTTCGGGGCTCTTGTCGCTGGCAGAGAACTCGGAGCTCTATCAACTCTTGAGTTCGAAGTGGCGAAGGAAAGCTTGCCTTGAAGTTGCGATCGACTATCGCGTCGCTGCATTGAAGTCAGCGATCATCGCCAGTCACGCAGCGAGGCGGCTTTGGAAGAAGGAAGCGCGTTTCACAGTCAGAGGACCGCAACATCATTGGGACAATCAAAGCTGGCCCGAATACATCTTGCTCACGCTGCGAACGGTGATGGATATCTTGAAAGCCGACACGCGCGACGTTCGCAGTGATTGGCATGAAGCGACCCCGCTGACATCGAGTCCGGTTCCCGATGAACTTGCCTCGCTGATCTTCGAGATCAGTCAAGGAAGCTTGCCCGACGACGACGAATTGAAGAAACCTTTCGCTCCGCAGTTCACGTTGGCTTGGTGTGACGAGAATCAGGCACGTGCTCGAGCGAAAGCTGCAAAGAAGCCGAACTTTTGGAGTAGCACGTGGCAAGCAGGCTGCGACCTGCTGCGATTGCTGTTGCAAATCACGTTGAAGATCGACGACCCCAATCTGCGCGACGATCAAGTTCGTTATGCCATCGAACGCCTGACGGAAGATGTGCGACAGGGCTATGAACTCGCTGGTTGGCAAGGTGCAAGCGGCCGAGAGCGCAGCTCGATCATTCAGCACCTACTTTGGCTCTCGATGATTCTGAAGACCGATGCACCGAGAAACCCGCTCGTCGAATTAGTGCGTTCGAACCTCGGCGGAATTGCGCGCGACCTGCGAGATAAATGGTTGCAGTAGCACCTCGCGAACGAAGACGGGGGCGGGATGAAACGAGTAGGAGATGAGCGTGAGGCGTTGTTGGTGTTGGATGACGCGACGCGCGAGGGCTGATTTGACGATGCCAATTGGGCGCGATCACTCAGGAGCTAGCGTTGCACTGACGACGCGTGATTTGCCGGCGAGATCTTTTGCGATGCGGGCGGGTGCGAAGTCGCCTTGCTCCGCGATGAGCGCGACGACGGCTTCGGCTTGCTCGGACGAGATCTCTATGAGCAACGCGCCGGACGCAACGAGATGCTTCGCCGCTGCGATCACGATTCTCCGCACGATGTCGAGTCCGTCTGCTCCGCCTTTCAACGCAAGTTCTGGCTCGTGCATTCGGACGTCCGGATCGAGCGTCGCGATCTCGGCATCGGGCACATACGGCGGGTTGCTCACGATGATGTCGAACTCACGGCCGGCAACCGGCGCGAAGAGATCGCCGTGCAGCAGTTCGACTCGTTCTTGCACGCCGTGCTTCGCGATGTTGCGTCGTGCGTACTCACAAACGGCTGAGTCAATCTCAACAGTGGAGACGCTCGCCTTCGGGCAGTTCTTCGCGATCGCAACAGCAATGCATGCCGAGCCCGTGCAAAGCTCAAGCACGCGCGGTGCATCAATCGTCTTCGCAACTTCGAGCGACTTCAGAACGAGCGTTTCGGTATCCGGTCGCGGGATGAGCACGCCTCGACCGACTTCAAAGTCGAGCCCGAAGAACTCGCGTTTGCCGACGAGATACGCCACTGGTTCATGTGCCGCTCGGCGTTTGACGAGTTCGCGCATCTTCAACCGCTCGTCGTCCCCGAGTTCTTCGTCGTACTGCACATAGAGCTGAATGCGAGGGCAGCCGCGCGAGTGGGCTAGCAGGATCTCGGCATCAAGTCGCGGAGTGTCGCTGCCATTCTTCTTGAGATGCTCGATGGTCCATTCAAGCACCCGCCGCACCGTCCAAACTTCAGCCGTTCCTGACACTGGAGACTCCCTCTGCATAGCCGTTTTCGGCCTCAGTCTGTTTTTTCATCATCGCGACGAATCAAGAGTCGCCAAGTAACTTTAATTGCTTCCGTCCGCGCGTCGGCTTCGGCAGGTTCTCAGGCACGCGTTCTTTCCGAGGGTCAACCGAATCAAAGCCCTCAAACGGCGCAGCCATTCGTACTTTCGCGATCTCGATGTAGTCGGGGTTGAGCTCAATGCCGAGACAGCGGCGATTCAAAACTTGGCACACGCGTAACGTCGTTCCGCTGCCGACAAACGGATCGAGGACGTTGTCACCGAGGTCCGTCGATGCCAGCACCATTCGTTCGATCAATGCCTCGGGCTTTTGAGTCGGATGATCGACTCGTTCCGGATTCGAATAATGGACGTGCGAAAATTGCCAAACGTCACCGGGATTAGCACCGCTCATGTTGTTACGTAATCGAAAGTACTTCTGAGGAACGCGAACGTCATCGATGTTGAACTTCCACTGAGCCGACTTCGTAAACATCAAGATGTCATCGTGTCGCGGCGAGAAGCCTCGCGTCTTCCCAACCCCCTGCGTGTAGTGCCATGTGATCCAAGAATTGAACGACATCCCGAGTTCTTGCTCGAGCATCTGATAGAGGTATGAAATAAATCTTACCCCCATAAAGACGTAGATCGTCCCGGCTGGCTTAAGAACTCGATGACACTCCCGAAGCCACTCCAACGAGAACGCGAGGTACTCGTCGAACGCTCGTGAGTCGCTCCCATTGCCGTAGTCCTTCCCCAAGTTGTAAGGCGGATCCGCGATGACGAGATCGACGCTATTCGCAGGAAGGGTCGGCAGCACATGCAGCGAGTTCGCACATCGAACTTCAAGCGGTTGCGTCATCACTCTTGATCCATCCGTGCTGAGTGGCCAGTCGCACCCAGTCGTCAACTGAGCGGCGACTCGAGGCCAGAAACTTACGATCAAGCAATTGGCAGAAGTCCCAAGACGAGCGGTGCTCCATCGAGACGTAATGGACGTCGCGAACTTGCAGTTGACCGGTCCCGAGAGCGGGGTTGTACGAGATATCGGCGCTCGACAAGTACTTCAAGTCGTACGCGTGATGCCCAACAACCTCCATGACGCCTTCCATTAACTGGGACTGCTCGTTGCGTTTCGAGTACACGCGATGTTTCAGCGATAGAATCACAAACAGGTAATCGGGATCATCGACATAGGCAGTTCGAATTCGGGCGTATGAAGTGATATTCGGCGAACGTCCAGACTGAGCGAAATCCTCAGCGGTTGCTTTCACATCCACTTCCGCAGTGACAGCAGTCGAAGTCGCGCGTTGTCGGCGAACTTGCAGGACGATGTCGGCCATATTGAGTCGCTCCATCGCCTCGACGTTGACAAGGTCGAAACTAAATAGACCGCAACCGACCGCATCCTCAAACACTTCATAGGCCCATGCTTCGACAAACGGCCCCGCGACCTTGTTGATGTTTTCCATTGGCAGGCCGTGTCGCAGATTTGTGTGCAACAGGATCTTGTTTCGTCCGTCTCGAATTGCCGTACCGACAATTTCCATTACGGCAGCGATCACGAACTCCGAGCACTCTCGGTAGTCGCAACACTCAACCGGGATCTTGAAGTGCTGATCTTCGTAATGCATGCAGCTGGCCTTTCTACAAATGCCATCAGCGATGTGCGTTATCCTGCTCCCGCTTGCAGGCGTTCGGTCTTGTCGAACTCGACTAAGGCGTTGACGACTTCGTCGAGATAGCCCTGCGTGATTTGATCGAGCTTATGCACCGTCAGGCCGATGCGATGATCGGTCAAGCGGTTCTGAGGGAAGTTGTAGGTGCGAATTCTTTCGCTGCGGTCGCCGGAGCCAATCAACGTGCGACGTTGTTCTGAGCGGGCTTTGCTCTGAGCCATCTGCTGCGCTTCGAGCAGTTTACTTCTCAAGAGTCGCATCGCTTTCGCGCGGTTCTTGTGCTGACTCTTTTCATCTTGGCACCGAACGACGATGCCCGACGGCTTATGCGTGATGCGAACGGCGCTTTCCGTCTTGTTGACCTTTTGACCGCCGGGACCGCCGGCACGCATCGTGTCGATCTCAAGATCCTCGTTGCGGATCTCGACTTCCACTTCACTCGCTTCGGCCATCACAGCGACTGTTGCGGCACTCGTATGGACTCGACCTTGAGCTTCGGTTTCGGGCACGCGCTGCACGCGATGACCGCCGCTTTCGAACTGCATCCAGTGGTAGCAGCCTTCGCCGGAGACAGAGAGCACCACTTCCTTCATGCCGCCCAGTTCGTTGGCGTCGAGTTCCATGACCTCGTACTTCCAACCTTTCATGTCGAAGTACCGGCGGTACATCTCGAAGAGGTCGCGAGCGAACAACGACGCTTCATCACCGCCCGTGCCCGCGCGGATTTCCATAATGAAGCTGCCTCGCGTCAACGTGTCGCCGCTGAGGACGAGATCTTCGAGCTCCTTGCGCAACTCCTCGTACTGGGCCTCGATCGAATCGAGCTCGGCCTTCGCGTCAGCTTTCGCTCTCGGGTCGGTCTCTTCCCACCACATCTGCTGAGCGACTTCTTTGTCTTCCTCAAGCTGATTGAACTTTTTGGTTTGACTGGCAATGCGCATCAACCCGCCGTGCTCGCGTTGCAAGGCGAGCATCTTGTCGACATCGGCGAGGACTTCAGGGTCTTGAAGTTGACGTTCGAGGTCTTCGAAACGCTGCAGTTTGGCTTGCAGACTGGGGAACATAGAGCGTGCCTACCAAAAGGAAGCAGCCCGGTTGCCAATTGCAACCGGGCTGCATCGAGAGTGTACGGGTTGAGGAACTCACGACGCGGGACAGCAGCATGCTGACCCGCAACGCTAGGCCTTCTTGGCGCCCCAGTTGTACTTCTTCTGGAACTTCTCGACGCGACCTGCGGCGTCGACGAGCTTCTGTTGGCCCGTGAAGAACGGATGGCACTTCGAGCAAATATCGATGTGAATCTCCGGAAGTGTGCTGCCCGTCACGAAAGTTGCGCCACAGCTACATGTGACTTTGCAGTCGCTGTAGTACTTCGGATGGATGTCCTTTTTCATCGAGTCACCTGAGAAAAAACAGTGGATTCAGTGATGGGGCGACGCGGCGCGCCCCTAATTCTTAGACGAATATCTTCTGCCGCCGTGCCGAAGGGGCGGGGAGTCTATGGATCGAAACCCACTCGGACAAGCGGGCTGAGCGAGTCCATTTCTGCAGTGCGAATCTTGTTCGAGATCGCCTCTGCACTGGCGCGTCTGAGTTGATCAAGGAAGAGTGTTTCTCAGCCATTCTTGCGGACGATGAAGCTGCGCGGTTGTGCGACCTGCCGGTCGAACTCGCGATTGGTGATCGCTGCTGCCTTCGGTGGCTGATGTTTCGCTGAAGGCAGTGACGCGCGGCTTCTTCACAACTCGCAATTGCAGCAGCTTGATCGCCGCTGTGGAGTAACTCTTACAGACGCATTGATCTCGCGCACTTCGATCGACTTCTCTTCTTTGTCTCCGCCACAGGGGTGCAATGTTTGGGGCGAGGAAAGATTACTCGCGTGGCACGCAGTTCCCTCGTTGCCTTCGTCGGGTTTGCAATCGCTCATGAACAATTGAGGAATCAGTTCCCGATTTGGCGTCGCGTAGGTCGGACGTCTAGTCCGACCGCGACCCAGCACGGATGTGGGCGGCCATGCTACGAACGTCGGCCAGACGATTTTCAGAATTCTTCAAGAACGAATCAAAATCCGCCGCCGCTTCGAGGCGCTTTTCCGAATGGGTAGTTCGAGTACCGCGCGCAGCCTGTCGATGAGTGCGGTCGGCCTTGCCCTTACTTAGCTCTCGTGGCGGCAACCGAGCATTGTCGCCATTTGCCCCGAGAGGTTGGGCAAGACTCCTCGGGAGCTCTCTGCTGACTGGGGTGTGTGGTGTGTCCCTGCCCTCATAAGGACACGTCGCCCTCAGTCAGCAGAAGACCCGAGAATGAACACTCCGACGCACATCACTCCGAGCGAACGTCTTAACAACTGATCGTTCTCGTTGAGTTTGGGTTAGAGCTCGATGGCGCTGCGGGCCCGCCATCGGGCTCGCTTATTTCGCGTCGATGCCCGAGTGCATCGTCAAAAAGTTCCTCGCTGGGCGGGCCGGCACAATGGGTGAGGACCACTGGAACGACGGGCTTGTAGTCCGTCTCGCGGCGTGAGAAGCGACGGACTGCAAGTCCGTGCGTACCCCAAAACGCACTTGTTCCGCAGGAGAACGACGCGAGCAGTCTTGGACTGCTGCGGCTTGACGGAGCCCTCCGACTCAGCGGCATGTGATTCGTCATTCAATGCCGATGTCGCCGTCGCGTTGGGTCTGCTACTGCGTGAAATCGCATGATCGCTGCCGCTGTCGTCGCTTAGTGAGAGGCGAGTTGAGACAACGACGATGTTCGGTCGGCTTCCTCTCCTTATTGACGGCCCCGTCTGCTTCTCGTTGAGAGCCTCGTGCCGCTCAGTCGGCGGGCTTCGTCGAGCCGAAGCACTCAAGGAATCGTCGCCGCCGCTTCTTGAAACTCGATGGCCTCAATGAAAAAGGGCGATGCTTTTGCATCGCCCTTTCTTGCTTTCACGACTTGCTGCCGATCGCTCGTTCGTAGCATGGACTTTCAGTCCGTGCCGAATGGTCTCAGTCGACCAATCTCGTAAGGCCAGAAGACGGCACGGACTGGAAGTCCGTGCTACGGAGACGAGTCGCGAGCAGGCTCGATTACGACTTTGCTGGCAGGCACATCAGACGTTTGAACGTGCGGAAGTAGGCTCGTCCATTGGCGACGGCCGGCGTTGAGTGCGAGCTATCCCCGAGCTGACTTCGTCCCAGTTCCTCGAATGTCGGCGCGGCTTTCAGCACGACCACTTCGCCCTTCTCGCTCATGCAATAAATCTTACCGTCAATGCACAGTGGCGAGCCGCTGTAGTTGCCGCCGACGCGCTTCGACCAAACATCTTCGCCGTTCTTCAGATCGACGCACGAGACGATGCCTTCGTCGCTCCACTCATAAAGGTGTCCTTCGTAGACGATCGGAGTCGGGACATACGGGATGAGCTTCTTGCGTTCCCAAACTCGCTTCGGCAAGCCCTTTTCATCGAGCTTGCCAGTCGCGTCGACGGCAATCTGCGAGACGCCGTAACGGCCTCCTTGACCACAGGACGCGATTAGCAATCCGTTCCCATAAACCGGCGATGCTACGGTTCGCAGCGGGAACGGGCCGCTTGCCCAATTGCGGTCTCCGGTATGCGGATTGAGGCTCATGATGCCCATTGCTTGACTCGCGCAAATCAACTGCGGCTTGCCAGCGGCATCGGGAACGATGATCGGCGTCGAGTACGACACCTTCGCGATCTCACACAACGTGCGCCAGCGAGTGGCCCCCGTCGCCTTATCGAGTGCCAGCATGCTGCTCGGTCCGTCTTGCTCGTTCGGAACAATGAGCATGTCCTCAAACAGCATCAGCGACGCGCCTAAGTTGTGCTGACTTTCAAAGTCACCGATATCGCGCCGCCAAATGAGCGTGCCTTTGAAGTCATAGGCACTGACGAAGAACTTCTCCTGATCGGCGAACGCGACATACACGAGCTTGCCGTCGGTAGTAGGAGTGCTCGATGCCCAACTGCTCTTCAGATGCTTACCGCTGTCATTCATACCGATCGTGCGGCGCCACTTCTCGGCACCCGTTACGGCATCGAGACAAAACAAATGACGGAGCGTGCCTTTGTCTTCGGCGGATGTAACAAAAAGTTCATTCTCCCAAACGATCGGAGCGGCGTGCCCTTCGCCCGGCAGTTCAACGTTCCATGCAAGATTGCCCTCGCTCCATGCAGCGGGGATGCCCTTTTGCTGACTCACTCCGGAGCCATCTTTGCCCATGAATCGCGGCCAGTTCTCGGCGCGGGCAAGGCTCGGAACAAACGCCAAAACGAACGCAGCCAAGAAGAGCAGTCTCGACATCGGGAGTCCTCTGAAAGGTGAGAGAAGAGGCGATCGCAGCAGCGCGACAATCCAATCGCACCGTACGAGTCGATCTTCACAAGTGCCCCATACCCCGGCAACTCACCTCGCGCAACGCATGGCATTCAGCACTTAAGGCGAGGGCATCGACAATTTGTTGGGAATGCGCCGGGTCGCTTTAGCTCGGACGCCTACGACCGAGAGTGACCCGCACGGACTTGCAACAAACTGGAAGCACGGACTTAGGCGTCCTTGCTACGACTGCGGCGCGGCCGCTTCGCCTTCGCAGTCTTTCCTAATCGTTACGACCGGGCAGAAGTTCTGATTTCCTTTTGCTGGCAGCATCGCTCGTCCGCACAGCGCGAAAACCGGTTGGTGAAAGCGGACGCAAAGGTCGTGCGCGACAGCGAGACGCGCTCACGAGGCCGCTCGGTTCTTGCGGTCGCGATGAGGTGTGCGATCCGCTGCCAGTCTCAGTCTTGCTGATCGGTAAGGCTTACCGAGCCTGCAATGTCCGTTCGTCGTCGCAACTGACGAAGTGGTGCGCGATGTCACAACATTGGATGTCGTCATCAGCAGCGCCACTGCAATCCCCAATCACTGCACATTCCGAGCGGCGTTTTCGATTGGCCGATAGCAATGGTGCTCGGCAGAGAGGTCTCTCAGCAGCTTCCTGGATGACGACTTGAAGACCCTGCTCGAGCTGACCCTACCGCTGGAGACCATCGAACAACAGAAGGAGATCAGTCGATGAAACGCTTTACGTTCGCGCTGCTGGCAGTGCTCGGATTGGCCCGAGGCGCGGCGGCACAAGAAAACTGGATCGACGTCAGCAACACGAGCAACGCCGAATCCAGCATCGTCAACAGTGTCGCTGAGAACCCTCAATGTCAGGGACATTGCTGGGCCGACAGCGACGGTAACTGGTTTGAGATGTTCCGCAGCGATCACGAGTTTGACGACTTCATCTCGCCAGTAACGAATCCTGTTTGGTTCGAAGATCCTCGCTCGCTGACTCAAGTGCGCGGTGTCTTCATCAATCAACGCTTCAAGAATGTGCCGGCAGTTGGCACCGGTGACGCGCAGGTCTATGGCTTGCAAGCATGGTTGGCCCTTAACGAGCGCTTCAGCATTGTCGCGCCGAAAGATGGATGGGTCGAACTGCAATCGAATGGCATCCTCGGCAACCAGCATGGATGGGCCGATATCGCGACCGGTTTTAAGTATGTCGTCGTTCGCGATCCGTGTGCTCAATTCCTGTTGTCGACCGGCATGATCTACGAGTGGTCGAACGGCACGAGCAGTGTCTTGCAGGGCAACGGAGACGGCGTCTTCAACTTCTTCGTGTCGACCGCGAAAGGTTGGGGCGACACGCACTTCATGGGGACCGCAGGTTGGCACTTGCCATCTGACGGTGCTGCTGAGACTGAGTCTGTCTTCCTCAGCTTGCACTTAGATCAAAAGCTGACCGACAAGCTCTACGCGCTCGTTGAAATGAATGCGATTCAGTACGTCGACGACGGAAAGGCACTGCCGGTCAACTTCGAAGGCGGCGACTTGATCAACCTCGGTGCGACGAGCGTTTCGGGGCAGAGCGTGATCACGGCCGCTGTCGGCGGTGCATACAAGTGGTCGGAGAGCGTGATTCTGAGTGCTGCATGGGAGTTCCCCATGACCGATCGCGAAGATCTGCTCGACAACCGCGTTACGGCAACGTTGACCTGGCGCTACTAATGCCCCTGACGACTTGCGAGTCAGTCCCTTCGTGCGGCTGAATCAGCCGCCGAAGGTGTCTCGCTCGCAAGCGAGTTCTGTGATTCCTTGCTGGGCGCAAACAGTGAGTGAACTCCCAATGAATGGCCTCATCGAGTTGTTCTCGATGAGGCCATTTCATTTGGGAGTGACCGGCACTCCCGGCGCTGAGTCTGAGTCGTCTCTGTCCGGCTCGCTCAGACGGGACGGACGACTGCTCCGCTACCACTGCGAGCGCTTATCGCTGCACGCGGCCCGAGCCGCTGCCGTTGATTAAGGCTTCGATCTCGGCACGGGTCGAGTAATTAAAATCACCCTTGATGGTGTGCTTGAGGCAGCTTGCTGCGACCGCATAACGCAGTGCCTTATCGGGAGCCGACAACTCGGGAGTGTTGAGCGCGAAGACAAGACCGCCGGCGAACGAGTCTCCCGCACCGACGCGATCGACGATGTGCGTGATCTGATACGGCGAGTACTTCCCGTCCGCATCGAGCGGCGCGAAGTGAGCTTGCTGGCTCGCAACGTCGTAGAGCATCGCTCCCCAGTTGTTGTGACTGGCCGAGATGCTTTCGCGCAGGGTGATCGCGACCTTCGAGACGTTCGGGTAGCGCTTCACGATCTCTTGAGCGACATGCACATAGCCGGCGGTGTTGATCTGCCCGGCGTCGATGTTGGACGACGGATCGGAAATGCCGAGCGTCATTTCGGCGTCTTCCTCATTGGCAATGACAACATCAACGAACTCGACCAATTGGCCAATCACGCGGCGTGCGAGTTCAACCGGCTTCGTGCCCGGCTCCCAGTTCCAAAGTTTCTTGCGGAAGTTGAGATCGCATGAGACGGTCAGTCCCTTCGTCTTCGCCGCTCGCACGGCAGCGATCGCGGAGTCGGCAGCGACCTTACTGATCGCCGGAGTGATGCCAGTAATGTGGAGCCAATTGGCACCCCTAAAAGCTTCGTCCCATTGATAGGTGTCGGGACTCGCGAGCGAGATCGACGAGCCTTCGCGGTCATAGATCACCGTGCCGCCGCGTTGCACCGCGCCGGTCTCGACAAAGTAGATGCCGAAGCGGCCCTGCTTCGTGCGGCGAACGAGTCGATGATCAACTCCGAACTTCTTGAGTTCTTGCACGAGCGAGTCAGTAATCGGGTTATCGGGCAGAGCCGTGAGATAAGCCGCTTGTCCGCCTTGAAAGGCAACCGAAACCGCGACGTTCAATTCGCCCCCGCCAAAGGTCGCTTCGAGTCGTCCCGGCATGACTTGCCGCACGCGGAGATTCTCTTCGGGACACAGCCGCAACATCACTTCGCCGAACGTCACAATTCGCATCGCTTGATCCTGATCAGGTTGAGGGAAAGGGGCACGAGATGATCCATCCTCGCGCCAACGCACCGAAGGCGTCGTTGTAGCTGAACTCTGACCGCCTCTGCTTTCAATGTCGTCGCGAGGAGGAAGAGTTCTTACACAAAAAAAAGTAGCTTGGGATTCCATCCCGAGCCTCAGCGGGAACAACGTCGCTCAATCACTGCGACTCATCGTCAAAGACGCGCCGACAAGACGCCGCTTCGTGAAAGGATGAGTCAGCGTCGGTCATTGCAACGATCGAGTTCATGCCGTCGTCGACTCTGAGTTGACCGCAACGCGGTCGCAGCCATCAGACGCTACTCAAACATCTGAATGCATCTCGGATGGATGCGAGCGAGCCGAATGCTGGCATCCCTCTGGGATGCAATTCCTTAGGCGGGCACATTCCGGTGGTGTCGCTGCGCTCAACCACCGGCCAATCGCTGAGATCTCTTCGGGATCACTCGCTGCTCCGACCTGAAGCTCGGACGACTCGCGCCAAATTACGCAGTCGCCGCTGCGAGCATCCCAATTCATTCGCGACGGACGTTTTCATAAGCCTGCGGGACGAATACGTTCTCGCCCCCTTTGTCCTCGGCTTGCGATTCACTCATCGAACTTGCGGCAGTCACTGCCAGTAAGAAACTCACTGGAGCCACTCATGACGATTCACCTTTCGCGGCGTGCTGTCCTCAAGGGATTGGGCGGAGTGACATTGGCTTTGCCGTTGCTCGAAGCAATGGGGGCAGAGGCTGCCACAAAGTCGCCGCGCCGGTTTTGTGCGCTCTACACCGCGAACGGAATGGCGTTGCCGAGTTCATCACTCGGGATCGACGAGTGGAGTTGGTTCCCGACAGCGAGTCAGGACGGACAGTTTGTCTTCGGGAAGTCGACCGAACCCTTAGCCGCGTATCGCAAGCACGTGAGTTTCTTAGGCGGCCTCTATCACCCGAACGGCCCGAAGGCCGATCCGCATGTCTGCTCCGACATGTGGCTGACGGGGGCGCCGCTGCATAACCCGAAGCCCGGTACGTACAACTCGGTCGGGCTCGATCAAGTCGTCGCGTTGCACACGAAGCAGCACTGCCGGCAGCCGTCGCTCGTGCTGTCGATTGATGCGGGCACGGGGTTCCTCTCACGCACGGGTACGATTTCTTACAGCGTTGAAGGTCGCCCCATTCCGGCGGAGAACAATCCGCGCCGCGTGTTCGATCGGCTCTTCCGAGGCGACCGGTCGTCGCTGCAATCGGAACGCGAGGCACTCAAGCGGCGCATCTCGCTCGTTGATGCCGTGCTTGAAAGCGCGAAGACATTGCATCGCGAACTCGGCAAGACCGACCGCGAAAAGATGGAGCAGTACCTCACATCGCTGAATGAGGTCGAAGCTCGGCTGATTGCTTCCGAGAAATGGATCGACGTGCCGCTGAAGAAGCAGGACTACTCGCATCTCAATCTCGATGTGACCAATGAGAGCGAGCCTGCTGATTACTACCGCAACATGTTCGATCTCATCGCGCTGGCGTTCGATGCGGACATCACGCGCTCGGTCGCCTTCATGCTCAATCGCGAAGACGGAATGGGCATCAGCGATACATTCCCGCTGAAGCTCGGGCTGACGCGCACGCATCACAATCTGTCGCATGCCGGTGACAAAGACGGTCTGCTGCAGTTTGCGAAGTACGACCTCTTCTTGAGTCAGCAGATCGCTCACTTCCTCGGTCGATTGACGGAATACAAAGACCGCGACGGTTCGGTGCTCGACAACACGATCGTGCTCTTCGGCAGCGGTGCGAGCACGACTCACAATCCTCGCAACTTGCCGACGATGCTTGCCGGCGGATCAAAGCTCGGGCTCAAGCACGGCCTCTACTGGCGCAACGGCGAGACGCGCATGTCGAACGTCTATCTGAGCATCCTGCACTCGCTCGGCATCGAGCAGGAGTCGTTCGCGGACAGCACCGGCACGGTGAGCGGGTCGGTCTTCGGATAACTGCGGTCGTTGTGAACGGAGTTGTTTAACGACGCGGCGAAGCCGCATCCGATAGTCGCCTTTCGCTCCGCGAAAGGAAGCT
>CAZNMS010000090.1:0-23391 GCA_964573505.1 uncultured Planctomycetaceae bacterium
CAGAACTAGTCTGTCCGCTCTTTTCCACTTACCCCCACTGTTTCGCGATGAGCCATTTTTCATCAGTGGAAAAAGTTCTTGTCCGAGGAGATTCGGGGCGAAGAGATGCCCCTCTTTCAGCCAAAGAAGACGAGTCATCAATTCTTCGCTCATCTCTCAGGTCTGTGTTATGGTGCCGTTCGAATTAGCGAATCATTAGCGTATCAATGCGACGAGGAATCCTTCGACGTCGTACTAGCAAGCCTGTACCAAAGATTGGTCGCACCTGCTGCCGGCGCAATGGCGACCGAAAACCATCGCCCGTCTGCAAGATTTCGGCAACTCATGGATCAATACGACTTTCTCCAACGCGGCATGAAGCGACATGCCCATTTGGAGTTGCCCAACAAGCGACGTTGGATGCCATACCGACAAGTCCACAATGGCGAAGTGTTAGCGATCGACCGCGTTGAAGTATCGAATCAGATTGGACAGACCGCTGAAGAGATTCAGGCGCTCGCTACACCTGTCGGATTACTGAAGGATTTCCTGTCGGACCACATTGGAGGACGCCCGACGCGTTACGTGCTGATCGCCGATCGCTTGCAGTCATCCTTCAAAGACCAATCGGAATCAGATTTCGCATTAATGCAGGAAGATCTCGAACAAGCTGTAGACGATGTGAAACGTTCCGGTGGAGAAGTGCTTCGAGAAGTCTCTGAAGTCAGTGAGTTTGCCCAATCATTGGATAAAACGCTGCCAACGCTTGCATCGAAAGAAGCCTCAACGGGGCCAACGAACCGAGCGACAGAGACTGCGCCTTGATCACTACGCTTTTACTACCGACCTGATTGACGCCACGATTGAAGGGCAGATTCAAAATTTCTCGGCATGATGTGCCGGCAAATTACACATTTCTCTTGGATTATATTAGCACGCTCTTTGCGTGCTTGAACCACAAACGCTGAGAGCCCGGCAGGGGACCTGCCGGGCTCTCTTTTTGGCTGCGTGCGGAGTGCAATAATCGTTACTTGCCGGCTTTCGCGGCGGCGTAACGACGGGCGACTTCGCTCCAGTTGATCACGCTGTAGAACGCGGCGATGTAGTCGGGACGACGGTTTTGATACTTGAGGTAGTAAGCGTGCTCCCAAACATCGAGACCGAGAATTGGCGTGCGGCCTTCGGTCAGCGGGCTGTCTTGATTCGCTGTGCTCTCGACGACGAGCTTGCCCGCCGCGTCGACCGACAGCCATGCCCATCCACTGCCGAAGCGAGTGGTCGCAGCGGCTGACAGCTTCTCTTTGAAGGCGTCGAACGAGCCGAACGTTGCGTTGATCGCGTCGCCCAATTCGCCCGTCGGAGCACCGCCGCAGCCGGGGCCGAGCACGGTCCAGAACAACGTGTGATTGGCATGTCCGCCGCCGTTGTTGCGAACGACTCCGCGAATGGCTTCCGGGACGATCGTGTTGAGACCGGCAACCAACTCCTCAACCGGCTTCGCTGCCAGTTCGGGATAGGCTTCGAGAGCCTTATTGACGTTGTTGATGTAAGCCTGATGGTGCTTGCCATGATGAATCTGCATCGTCGTCACATCGATGTGCGGCTCAAGTGCGTCATGGGCGTAAGGCAGGTTCGGCAGTGTGTATGCCATGTTTCGGGGCCTCCAAGTTGCTGAGGGGAGTAAGGTCAGAGCACCGCTTTCGGCACTCTAGATTCGCGAGAACGCAGGCATTCTAGGTCTGCGCGAGAGAGCAACAACTTAGAGCGCAGAAATCAGCAAGAACGCTGTGCCGGTCCGAGTAAGGAGAACGGATTGAGTTCAGTCGCCCCACTCTCCGAACCGGACTGCCAGTCATCCCGCACCGCACAACGGGCGATGCCCGGTTCTGTTGCGGTTCAGACTGGGCATTCTCCTCACGCACTTCCCGCTTCGCGGGGACGCAGTTGCGTTCGGATCCAGAGTTCAAACCCAACTTTGACGGGGACTTGCACCTCGCCCGTTCAATTCACTTGGAAGCCCACTCGCATAGCCGCACTCAGCTCATTCGATTCCGGGGATCGTGAATTTTTGTGGTCGCCTTTCGCTCCGCGAAAGAGCGTCTTCAAACGCGTCCCAATGTGTGCAGCGTCCACTTGCGATGACGCCTCAATGAAGACGCTCTTTCGCGGAGCGAAAGGCGACCATAGGTCAGAGGCTGTTCCGAGTGTCCGCAAGACGTTGGGTGGTATGAAAACGAGACTGCGAGATCTCTCGTGACGACGAATTCAACGAGTGCATGTGAACGTCGTCCCGCTGCGGCTCGGGATGGAATCCCAAGCTACTTTTCAGGGCGGAGCCTCTTTAGACCATCTTCTGTCTTTCTTGCGACTCGCACTTCTCAAATGCAGACGGACGAAGGCGGCCATCCTACGCGCATCTACTTCCCGGCGTTTGCTGCCGACTTGCTCTTCGCGCGTTGCTGCCATCCCCAGCGAAAGAGGTTGCGAGTATCGGCGTAGCGCGACTTCGATGACGAACTGCCGAGTATCACGAGCAGCAGCTTGTCGTCGCCGCGCGTTGCCTGCGAAATCAGGCACGCTCCGGCTGCGTCCGTCGTGCCGGTCTTCACTCCGTCGTAGCCCTCGATGTCGAGCAGCTCGTTCGAGTTCTTCCACTTGAGATTTCGGCGATAGCCGCCCGGGCCGACGACCTGACAACCGTGCTGCCGCGTTTGAATGATCTCGCGGAAGCGAGGTAACTGCATCGCTTCCCAACTCAGCTTCAAGAGATCGCGCGCATTGCTGACGTGCCCGTTCTCCGTCAGCCCGTGCGGGTTCTTGTAGCGAGTATCTGCCATTCCGAGTTCGGTTGCGGTGCGGTTCATCTCCGCGACGAACGCAACGTAGGGATCAGCTTTGCCATTCGACTTCTTGCTGTTTTCTTTGCCCTCTTTGCCGGTTTCCGTGCGCGCGACTCGACCTCCGAAGTGCTCGGCAAACGCGACAGCAGCGTCATTCCCGGACGGCAGCATCAAGCCGTAAAGCAGCTCTTTGACCGAGAGCTTCTCGCCCGCAGTAACGCCCGCCGTTGAACCGCCGGTGCGATCGGCTCGCTTCGAAAAGGTGACGAGTTCATCGAGCACCTTCGGCTCCTTCTCGGCCAATCGCAGCACGAGAAAGGCCGTCATGACTTTCGTCGTACTGGCGAAGTCGAGCGACTCTGACTCTTTGCTCGACCATAAGAGTTGCCCGGTGCGCGCGTCGCTGATCGCCCATGCTTTCGCCGTGACGAACGGCTGCCCGTCGAGTTCATCCGGGGGTAATTTCGGTTGCACCTCAGCGTTGATCTTCTCGGGTTCGGGCACCGGTTCGGGGTCGCTCGAAACGGGACCGAGCGCCTTCCAAACGGCTTCGTCGACGATGCCATTCGCCGTCAGCTTCAGTTCCTTCTGCAACTTAATGACCGCCGTTTGAGTCGCCGGTCCGAACTCGCCGTCGACCGTCAACTCCGGCGACGGCTTCAAATGGCGATTGAGAGCGCGTTGCAACAGTTCAACCTGCGAACCACTCGCTCCTTGCTGCAAGGGTTCGTTCTTTGTCGACGGCTCTTTCCATTGATCGTTGAAGTGAAAGAAGACGTCCCGAGCGAGCCGCGCGATGAGCAAGCTGCCCGCATCGTCGTCGGCCCAGCGCCGGTCCGAGTTGTTCTTCGTCAGCACACAAATCGCGATCGGCCCTGCTTCCGATTCGATGATGCCGGCATCGCATCGCACAGCGGTCACTGCTCCCGACTTATGTGCAATTTTTGTGTCATCCGGCAGCAACCGCGCGAGCATCGTTTTGTCTTGGCACGCGCGCAAGTGGGCGAGCATTTCATCCGACGCATTCTTCGAAACGAGTTCTCGACGATGCAGCAGTTCGAGCAGCTTGATCGTCTCGCGCGCGGTCGTGCTGCCGAGTCCGTATTGCTTGCTGCGTTCGGGGAAGATCGACGATTCGCCGTGAAACACTTTGGCATGCAGCTTCGTCTCGGGCAGAGACAGCGCCTCCATGCGTTTCGCGACGGACGGCAAGCCGATGCGATCGACAACAAGATTCGTCGCTGTGTTGTCCGAGTACGCGATCATCAAGCGCACGGCATCTCGGAGAGACAACTGCAAGCCGTCCGAGAAGTGCGATGTCAGAATGCCCGAGCCCTGCACTTTGTCAGTGTTCTTCAACGTGATGACATCGCTCAGCGCGAGCTTGCCGACATGCGCTTGCTGATAGGTCTCGACCATCACCGCGAGCTTAATGAGGCTCGCTGTCGGCATGACGTCGTCCGCTTCGTGCTCGAACGACTCGCCGGTCTCGAGATGCCGCACCATCACGGCGACATCGCCTTGATGCCGTTCAATGAGCGGCAGCAGTTTCTCATTGAGACCGTCTGCCGCGCGACTCATCGACATGACGCTGCTGAGCAATACCGTCAGCAGCAACGTCACGAGCACGTTGAAGCGTTTCACAATCAAGCCCTCAATGCAGGATGAGATTGAATGCAGTTCTCGATCAAACCTCGAAGTGCCGACAGCGGTGCGACTGCAATCGACCGTAGCCGAAATCGTTAGATTTCGGGGCCGCAGCGACTGCGTCCGAAGTCTCACGACTTCGGCTACAAGCTACGGAACGCGTCCGCGCTGAAGTTTCGGACTCAGCATCTCTTCGCCGGAGATACGACTTCAACGCCCGCTCGCCTTATTCGTCGTCGTCGCCCATTCGGGCCCGACGCCTGACTCGATGCCTAACAACGGCAGCAGATACGCGACGGTTGCGAGGGTCAGCACGATGCACGCGATGAAGTTCAGCAGCGCACCGCGCTTTGCCATATGGCCCATTGGCACGAGTCCGGTTCCGAACGCGATCGCATTGGGCGGAGTACCGATCGGCAACATGAAGCCGAATGACGCAGCCACTGTTGTCGGTAGCAGCAGCAAGCGCGGGTCTTGATGCAGTTGCACGGCGACCGGTGCGAGGACCGGCACCATCACGCTCACGAGCACAACGTTCGTCGCGAACTCGGTGAAGAACGTCGACAGCACGCACAGCGCGAGAATCACCGCCCAAAGGGGCCAACCATCAACAACATCCGCGAACGTGCCGCTCGCCCATTGAGCGAGCCCCGTGCTGCCGAGCCCGTCTGCGATCGCGAAGCCTCCGCCAATCAGCAAGACGAGCGCCCATGGAATGCGCGACGCCGACGGCCAGTCCATCAAATACTGAGTATGCCCGTGCTCATTGCGGCCGGTCGGGATCAAGAACATCGCGAGCGCCATTCCGATCGCGACCGTCGAATCATGCACTGCGGTCTTTGCATATGCAGCACTCGTCCCCATCACGTTGATGAGGAAGCTCTGCATCGCGTGCTCCCATCCGGGCAGCAGCGGGTCGTTGCCAAACTTCAGCGGCGTTCGGAACGTCCATAAGCAAGCCGTCAGCACGAAGACGACCATCATCAGCCACTGTGCTCGCGACGGTGCTCCGAGTCGTTTGAGTCGGTCCGCAAAGAACGACCGATCGAGCTGCGCGTCATCGAGCTTCGGCAGCCCCCAACACAGCAAGCCCCATGCGGCAAACAAGATCGCAAGCCCGACCGGACCGAACGCGCTGAACCATTCTCCCGCCGAGAGACGCGGGGCATCGGGATAGAGCTTCTGCCACAAGCTCTGAAATTGGACGTTGGTCACAGTGCCGACGAGCGTCATGAGTCCGCCGATGCTCGCAGCCCATGCAATTCCTAATACAAGGTTCGCTCCGAAGGCTCGAATGTCATTCCGCGAGCGTCCGGCATGCGCAGCGACCGCCGGATCTTTCGTGACGATGTCTTGCCATGACCGCACGAGCGCCAGTCCGATCGGCACCATCATCAGCGCGGTCGCCGTATTGCTAATCCACATTGATAAGAACGCGGTCGCCAGCAGGAAGCCGAGCAGCACTCGGCGCGGACTCGTGCCGAGCACCCGCAGAATGTGCAGCGCGATCCGCTCATGCAGACCCCACTTTTCGAGTCCGAGCGCGATGATGAAGCCGCCCAGAAAGAGGAAGACTTCTTTGTTGATGTAAGCGCGACTGACATCCTCCGCGCCTTGAATGCCCAATATCGGAAACAGCAGCAGCGGCAGCATGCTCGAAGCGGCGATCGGCATTGCTTGCGTCAGCCAGAACGTTGAAACGAGCGCCGTCACCGCGAGCAATCGCTGAGCTTCAGGACGCATTCCTTCAGGAGTCGGCAGCAGCAGGATGCCGACGAAGAGAACAAATCCCAAAATGCGTCCGACGAATGGGATCTTGCTATCCGGACTAAGTGCTTCTTCATCAGACATGAGGGCCTCTGACACTGTGCTCATCGAAGAGTGGAACTGCGAAACGTCGTGAGTGCGTTTGAAGAGAGCGACGAACATCGTCGCCCTTTGAACGTGGGTTTGATTCTGCCTGTAGGATGGCCGCTCTCGGCCGTCTTCTTCCTCGCGGCGAAAAGCAGACGGCCGAGAGCGGCCATCCTACGGCGTACTGCGACTGACTCACCTGACGAATTCGTAAGATGCTCAAGACGGGCGAGCCAATTCCGATCGTCGCCGAGTTTCAATGACGTGCCGCGTTGACGAGTCCGGCAGCATGCTCGTTCGTCGTGCGGGCGGCGTGAAAGCGTCGGACGATGTCGCGACACTCAGTCGAATGAGCCGCTCGGCTGCGAACTCTTCCACTCGATTTCTCTACTGTTGTCGCGTCGTATGAAGATTCTTGTCGTCGCTGATATCCACTCGAACTGGCCCGCGTTGAGCGCGATCAAAGAGAGCTTTGACGCGTGCCTCGTACTCGGGGATCTCGTTGATTACTGCACCGACCCCGTGCCGTGTTTGGAGTGGGTGCGAACTCATGCGACGGCCGCCATTCGCGGCAATCACGATCATGCGGTCGCTCAGCGCATTCCCGTTCGCAAGCAAACCGGCTTAGGCAAGTTGGCTGCTGCCGCCCGGCCGCTGCATTGGGACCGACTCTCGGGCAGCGACATCAAGTATCTCGCTCAACTGCCCGTGACGCGCCGCATCGAACTGGATGGCAAGCGGTTCTTTCTCGTGCATGCGACCCCGCGCGATCCGTTCGATGAGTACCTCAAAGAGGATCAAGCTCAATGGGCTGCGCGGACGGAGAACGTTGATGCCGACTATGTCTGCGTCGGGCATTCTCATCAGCCGTTCGAGCTGAATGTCGGTCATACGACGATCATCAATCCGGGCAGCGTCGGTCAGCCGCGCGACGGAGACCCGCGGGCGGCTTACTGCGTCATCGAGAACGGCGAAGTCTCATTCCGCCGCGTGCCCTTCGACATCGACGCGGTGATCAAGCACATGCGCGAAAGCGGACTGGAGGAAGACGTCGTCGCACTCGCCGAGCACTTCATGAAGACCGGCGGCCGCTTGCCGGTCGTGCTCGATCGCGAATTGGGAGTGGCTTGAACGCGACGCGTATCGAAGCGGCGGGTAAAGGCTGAGCTTCGGAACGTTCGAGGCAGCACGGACGTAGGCGTCCATGCTACGAACTCCTTAATTCATGCCGCGCAGGTGCCGGTTGAACCAGTTCAACGTCCGCTTCCACATTTCATCCGACAGCACGTGCCCGGTGCCCGCTTCGATGAAGTAAGAAAAATTACGCTCGGCATGCATGCTCTCGTAGGCGCGTTGAATGACTTCAACGCCGCGCCGCACTTCGTCGATCGGGCTGCCGCCGTCGGTCTCGCCGAAGTTCAGATGCAGCGGTCGCGGAGCAATCAGCGCGGCGATGTCGGGAGTGTCTCCGTACTCAAAGATGCCCGGCACAAAGTTCGGGAAGCAGTGCAACATGTGCTCGCGATGAATCGCTTTGTAAGTCGGCAAGCAGCAGTTCCCGACGAGACACTTCAAGCGCGGCTCCCATGGCCCGACCATCCATGTATGAGTCGAGCCCATTGAGTGTCCGTAGCAGCCGAGTTTGTCGGCTTGCACTTCGGGGCGGCTCACGAGGAAGTCGATCGCACGCTTCATGTCGAGAATGTGCTTCCATGCGAGGCACTTGCCGGCGACGACGTAACGCAAGAACTCGAAGCGCTCGTAATTTCCGCCGACCAATTTCTTTGTCGGATCCATTCGCTCGCCGAAGCACAGCGCATCGGGGCAGACAACGACATAGCCCGCCTTTGCGAGAGCGACTCCAGTGTGATGCATCGCCGCTCCGCCGAGTCCCGACGGCTCTGTTTTGCCGAGCGGCCAATTGCCGTTGTGCTGATGCCAAATGGCAATGCCCGGAGCGGGGTTCGCTGCGGTCGCCGAATCGGGAATCAGCAGATTCGCCGGCACGTTGTCGCCCGGTTCGGCTTCATAGAAGACCGAGATCAACGTGTAGCCGTCTTTCTTAACGGTCTCGCGAACTTGAACGTTGAGCGGTCCCGGCTTCGGCCAATCGCCGCCGAGTCCTGCCAGAAGTCGCTCGCGAAAGTCTGCTGTCGCCATGAAGGAACTCCGTTGAGTTTCAAAGGTTGAAGAGGGGGCAGATTCAAATCGAAGGGCGAAGTCGTCCGCAACTCGCGTCTGTCGATCAGACCGATAGGACGAATAAACCGAGAGTTTCTTCCTGCGTAACTTCAGCGCGCCTTTTAGTACGACGGACTTGCAGTCCGTCGCCGCCGCAGATCGACGGACTACAAGTCCGTCGTACATTCTCTGGGGTGCGGGCGAAGCCTGCTTTAGGACTTATAGGAGCAGAGGCCGAGCGCGCAGCCGGTTAATCGTGCTGTAGGGCATGCATCCGATTGTGCCGAATGAGCGGGTCGTTGCTGTTCTACGACGTCGTTGCGCTTTCTGTTCGCAACCGTGTTGCCGAGTCGCGACTGCGACCTATGTTTGAGGCAACTCACCTCAAGACCGGTGCCATCGCGCAAGTCGCGGGCTGCTGCGGTTGAGGTTGCTGCTCTCAACGCCGCTTTCACTTGCCCGGTCGGGCATTACGCGGCGCTTCGCCCTCTTTGTCTATGAGGCACATGATGAAGCCCAATCACGGTTCGCTGCTGGTTGTCGATGATGATCGACACATTCTCGACGCGATGGCGGACTACCTGCGTTCGCTCGGTCATCGCACCGAGACCGCGCTGGGCTGCCAGCAAGCAATGGATCGCATGAAGGAGTATCCGTTCGAAGTCGTGATCTGCGACGTCAACTTGCCGGATATGGACGGCTTCCATTTGCTCGAATGGGCTTCGAAAGAGTGCCCCGATACGTCGGTGATTATGCTCACCGGCTACGGCACGATCGAAAGCGCGGTCGAAGCGATTCGAGTGGGTGCTTTCGATTACCTCACAAAGCCCGTCATCGACGACGAACTCAATCTCGCCATTCAACGAGCCTTGAGTCAGCGTCGAATCGTGCAAGAAAACAAGACCCTGCGTAAGCAGTTGGATCAACGCTTCGGCCTCTCGAACATCGTCGGTCGCGACTACAAGATGCAAAAGATGTTCGACCTCATTGAGAGCGTCGCTGATACCCGCGCGACGGTGCTGATACTCGGTGAGAGTGGAACCGGTAAGACGATGACCGCTCGGTCGATTCATCAACTCAGCACGCGCGCCGATCGTCCCTTCGTCGAAATCGCCTGCGGTGCGTTGCCCGACACTCTGCTTGAGAGCGAGTTGTTCGGACATGTTGCCGGCGCCTTCACCGGAGCCAATCACGATAAAGAAGGCAAGTTCCTGCAAGCGGACGGCGGCACGATCTTCCTCGACGAAATCGCAACGGCGTCGCCGAGTCTGCAAGTGAAGCTCTTGCGAGTCCTGCAAGATCGCGAGTTCGAACCCGTCGGCGGTACGAAGACCTTTAAGGTCGACCTGCGTCTGATTCTGGCGACGAATGAAGATCTCGAAGAACTCGTGCGGCAGGGCAAGTTCCGGCAAGACCTCTTCTATCGCATCAATGTTGTGACGCTGACGCAGCCTCCATTGCGCGAACGCATCGGCGATATCCCGCTGCTGCTTGAGCACTATCTCGCTGAGATGAATGAGCGGAATGGGAAGTCGGTCAAGCGGTTTGATGATGCGGCTCTGCAAGTCATGCAGCGTTATCAGTGGCCGGGCAACGTTCGCGAATTGGTCAACGTCGTTGAACGAGCGGTCGTGCTCGCGAAGCATGAGGTGCTCGGCGTCGACGACTTGCCGGACAGCCTGCGTCGCGAAGACCCGCATCGCACGATGCTGCAACTGCCGGGCATCTCGAACTCGTTGAAGACGGCACTCGTCGAACCCGAGCGACAGATCATCCTCAACATGCTCGAGCAAAACGGATGGAACCGGCAGAAGACAGCAGCGGCATTGGGGATCAATCGCACGACGCTCTACAAGAAGATGAAACGCTACGAGATCAGCTTCGAAGGCCAATTGGTTTAGAGCCGTCGTTCGAATCGTCAGCACGGCACGCGTCATTCTGTAGCCGAAGTCGTGAGACTTCGGACGCAGTTGCTGCGATCCCCGAAATCTGACGATTTCGGCTACGGTCACTTACCGTCCGATCGCGTTACGGCGACGGACTCTGTAACGACAGCTACACATCGCGTTGACAAGCGAGTGCGTTCTTCGGTTTCGAAGGATGCACTCGCTTGTTCGTTTGATGGGCCGCAATGAAATCGTCTTCGATGAAAGTAGCCTTCACCGCTCCGCGTGAAGTCAGCCGATCATGAATGGAGGCGGCTTACTCGATCTGCACATCGAGCGCAGAGAAAACGTCATCGGCCATCTTCACGATTCACTCGCGGCTGAGAATAGCTGCCGCCGATTACGCTCGGCTGACTTCACGCGGAGCGATGAAGGCTACTTTGTCCGATCAATGTCCCGATTCGCCTATCTCATCGCTGCTTCGGAGTGGTCTCGATGTCTTCTTCTCAAACCGTTCGCGCCGTCTGCCCGTTCGATTGTCCGGACACTTGCGCGATGTTGGTGACGCTCGACGGCGGTCGCGCCGTTGCGATTGGCGGCGATCCTCAGCATCCCTTCACGCGCGGCTTCTTGTGTCACAAGACCGCTCGGTATTTGGATCGCGTCTATCACAAAGACCGACTCATGCACCCGCTGCGACGAGTCGGAGCGAAAGGTGACGGTCGCTTCGAACGCATCAGTTGGGACGAAGCACTCGACGAGATCGCGAGTCGTCTCACTGCGATCGCGCAGGGGTCGCACGGGCCGCAGGCGATCTTGCCCTATAGCTATTGCGGCACGATGGGACGCATTCAAAGCGAGAGTCTCGATCGCCGCTTCTTTCATCGACTCGGCGCGTCAATGCTCGATCGCACGATCTGCGCGACAGCGGGGTTTCAGGGCTACTGTTTCACGATCGGCTCGGGACGCGGAATGGATCCCGAAGCGTTCTCAGAGAGCCGCTACATCATCAATTGGGGCTCGAACACCGTTGAGACGAACTCGCATCTTTGGGTGCGAATGGTCGAAGCAAAGAAGCGCGGAGCGAAGCTCGTGACGATCGATCCGCGCCGCTCGGCGACGGCGGCACGCAGCGATTGGCATCTCGCTCCGCGTCCCGGAACGGACGGCGCATTGGCGCTCGGACTGATGCACGTCCTCTTTCGAGACGGCCTGCAAGACGACGACTACTTGCAGTCAGCCTGCGTCGGTGCCGACGAACTGCGAGAGCGCGTCTTAGCCGACTACGCGCCGGCGCGTGTCACAGAAATTACCGGCATTGCGACGGAGGACATTGAACGGCTCGCTCACGAGTACGCCGCAACGCAGCCCGCTTCGATCCGCATCAACTACGGGATGCAGCGGCATGCGGGCGGCGGAATGGCGGTAAGAACAATTGCATGTCTGCCCGCAGTCGTCGGTGCATGGCGGCAGCGTTCCGGCGGCATCCTGCTTTCGAGCAGTGCGGTCTTCTCGCTCAACATGCAGGGCTTGCAACGTCCCGATCTCGTCCCGACCGGTACGCGGACCGTCAACATGAATCAGCTCGATGCGGCTTTGCACGGCGAGCTTCCCGGTCCGCCGATCGACGCATTGTTCGTCTACAACGCGAACCCCGCTGCGATTTGTCCCAATCAGCAACGCGTTCTCAGTGGCTTACGTCGCGACGATCTTTTCACGGTCGTTGTCGAGCAGTTCCCGACGGACACCGTCGACTATGCGGACATCGTCTTGCCCGCGACGACGCAGTTAGAGCATCTCGATCTGCATCACGCATACGGGCACGAATGGCTGCAACTCAATCGACCCGCGATCGCACCGCTCGGTGAGTGTCGGCCTAACACCGAAGTCTTTCGCGCGCTGGCGCGACGACTGAACTTCGAACCTGAACTGTTTGAGATCAGTGATGAGCGACTCGCGCGGATCGCGTTATGGGAAGAGTCGTCGTCCGTGCCGCCTCAAATGAGCGGCCTCACGTTCGACGTGCTGATGAATGACGGGCCGCAGAAGATCCGCACTCCCGCAGAGCATCCCTTTGCAAGCGGCCGGTTCCCGACTCCGTCCGGCAAGTGCGAGTTGAAGTGCGCGAGGCTTGCTGACATCGGCTTTGATCCGCTGCCGACATTCATTCCTCCGGCTGAGTCGCCGCAATCCGCGCCCGAACTTGCCGCGCGTTATCCGCTGCAATTGATCTCACCGCCGTCGCCGCACTTCTTGAATTCGACGTTTGGCGAGATCGACTCGCTGCGTCGTTCGGCTTGCGAGCCCGAGTTGCAGATGACTCCCGACGATGCCGGACAACGCGGCATTGAAGACGGAGTTGCGATTCGCATCTTCAATGATCGCGGTTCGTTTCTGGCTCGAGCACGCGTCGGCAACTTCGTCCGACCGGGAGTCGTCTTCGCGCCGAGTATTTGGTGGAACAAGCACTCGCCCGGCGGCTCGAATGTGAATTCGACGAGCAGCAGCCGACTGGCGGATTTCGGCGGAGGTGCGACGTTCTTCGACAATCTTGTTGAAGTCGAATTGGCGTGAGGGCGTCAGCGATAGGACGTAGAGGACCGATAGGACTCATAGGAGATCAGAGACCGCCGTCATTGTCCTATCGGTCCTATTCGTCCTCTGAGTCTTATTGGCCGTCGGGTCGTCAGCAGCAACCGCCGAGCGGCGTTGTGCGGTCCCCGATCCCCGGCCAGAATCCGCCGCCTCGCGGGCGAAGAGGTAAGAATTCTTACGGCAAAGGCGTGCCTCTCTAATGACTGCACACTGACTGCGGAGTGAGTGAGATGATGACTCCAGTGACTCGACGAGACTGGTTGAAAACCGCTGGTTGCGGCTTCGGTTCGTTAGCGTTTTCGGCGTTGTGTGCTCAGCAAGCCGCCGCTGTTTCGAACCCGCTGACAGCGCGCCAACCGCATCATCCGCCGCGTGCGAAGCGCATGATCTTCCTGTTTATGCAAGGAGGAGTCTCGCACGTCGACTCGTACGATTATAAGCCGACGCTGAAGGCGCGAGACGGCGAGCAGATGCCGTTTCATGACGCGCGCACGATCGCCAATTCGGGCACGAAGAAAGAGTCCGCTCAGCGCGTGATGAAGTCCCTTTGGGAGTACCGCCAGTACGGCGAAAGCGGGCGCTGGGCGTCGGACCTCTTTCCCGAGATGAATCAGCACGTCGACAAGATGTGCTTCGTGCATTCAATGCGGACGGAGGGCATCGCTCACGGACCGGCGACGTTGTTCCTGCACTGCGGTTCGACAGCTTTCATTCGGCCTTCAATGGGCTCATGGCTGCTGTATGGACTGGGTAATGAAAATGACAACTTGCCGGGCTTTGTGTCGATCGCGCCGTCGGTCGGTAACGGCGGGCCGCGCAATTACGGCAATGCGTTCTTGCCGGCGGTCTATCAAGGCACGGCACTCGGTCGCGCCGGCGGTCCTGCAAAGGACGCAACGATCCGCAATCTGACGAATGCCAGTCTGTCCGCGACCTCTCAACGCGAGCAGTTTGAATTGCTGCGGCAGCTCAACAACGAGCAACTCAAGCAGTCGCCGGGAGACGCGGAACTCGAAGCCGTCGTCAACTCGTATGAGCTTGCTTGGCGCATGCAGATGAGTGCTCCGAGCGTGCTTGATCTCGCCGGTGAAACAGAAGCGACTCAGAAGCTCTACGGTCTCGGTGATCCGAAGACGGACAACTTCGGGCGTCAGTGCTTGATGGCGCGACGGATGAGCGAAGCCGGAGTGCGTTACGTGCAAGTGACCTATGGCGACAACAGCGCAAATCCGGCATGGGATCAGCACTCGAACATGCCGAAGCACGGCGATCATGCGAAAGCGGTTGATCGTCCGATCGCGGGCTTGCTGACGGATCTTGCAGAGCGCGGACTGCTCGAAGACACGCTCGTTTGGTGGGGCGGCGAGTTCGGCCGCACGCCTTATGCGCAGGGCAACGGCACCGGGCGCGATCACAACACTGGCGGCTTCACAGTTTGGCTCGCAGGCGGCGGAGTGAAGCCGGGCTTTGCTTACGGCGAGACCGACGAGTTCGGTCATCAAGCAGTCGTCGACAAAGTTCATATGCACGACTTGCACGCGACGATGCTGCATCTGCTCGGCCTTGATCACGAGAAGCTCACGTTCCGCTTCAGCGGCCGCGACTTCCGTCTGACCGACGTTCACGGGCACGTCGTGCATGACTTGATGGCGTAGCGCTCCGCGCGAGGAGTTCTTCGAGTGACGTCATTACCCGCTGCTGTTTGCTGCGCGATGCGAGTGGTGTCGTGCTTCTTTTTGTTTGCGCTCATTGGCGGCGTCTCGATCGCTCAAGCGCAGACCGATGACGCGAGCTTGCGGCGGTATGTCGAGTTGCTCGAACGGCAGCCGAAGGTCGGCACGGTGTTCGACAAGATTTATGCAGCTCATGCGGAGCGCGGGACGCTTGCGGAGTTTGCTGCGGCTTATCGTCAACGCATGACCGAGAAGCGTGACGATGCGGCGGCTCTGATTGTGGGACTCGTCGAGTTGCAGCGCGGTCGAGACGCGGACGCAATTGCTGCTCTGCGAATGGCCGAGCAAACGCGAGTGAAGGACGCTCAACCGAGTCTCGTGCTGAGCCGCGCGTTGCTGCTGATTGGGGATCTCGACGGCGCGTTGCAGGCGTTCGATCGAGCACTCGAACGAAAGCCCAATCGGCTTGATGTGCTTGAAGCCGCGCTAACGCTCGGCCAGTCATTGTTGCGAGCGGCGCGGAACTCCGACGCAGAGCGCGTTTGGCGGCAGCTTGATGATCTCTTCCCCGATGACGCGCGGGTGCAAGAGCGGCTCGCGGTGACAATTGGCAGCAGTGGCGAGCACGCGGCCGCAGCGGTCCGGTTTGAGAAGCTCAGTCGCTCGGCAACAGAACCCAATCAACGGGTGCAATTCAAAATACGCGCCCTCGAAGAGCGAGTCTTGAGCGGCACGAAGCTCAGCGAAGTGCTCGGTCAGTTCGAGACATTGCAGAGCGATCTGAAGTCCGACAGTTGGCTTGCGAAAGATGTCGGTCAGCGCATCGAGCAGCTCTTCTTGCGGACAGACGATCTCGCCGGATTGACGGCGTACTACCGCAAGCAAGCAGTAGCTCGGCCCGAAGACATCGGGCGACAAACGCGATTGGTCGAGTTGCTCGCGCGGCGCGGTCAGAGCGAAGACGCGATTGGAGTTCTCGATGCCGCGATCGCGAAGCAACCGACGAATGCGAGCTTGCGAAGAACGCTGATCAACTTGCTGCTGAAGTCGCGCTGCTTTGCTGATGCTCAGAAGCAGTACGCGGAACTTGATCGGATCGAACCGAAGAACGCAGATACGTTGCGCGGATGGGGAAGCGCGGTCTTGCAGGATGAATCGCAACCGCAAGACAGCCGACGAAAGTCGGCGCTCGGAATATGGATGCGAATCGTTGATGACGACCGTGAGCGGCAAGGCGCTAGCCGCCGGTCGGTTCCTCCGTCGAACAAAGACGCAAACGACAAAGACAAAGGACCGACGGCTAGCGCCTTGCCGCTCACTCTGTTGCAGACAGCCGAGTTGCTGAAGCGGAACGGGTTCGAGAACGAAGCGCTCGATCTCTATCAGCGAGCGGTGCAACTCGCGCCGCAGGAAGCTCAGTATCGAGAAGAACTCGGCGAGTTCTTGCTCTCGATCGGACGACGAGAAGCGGCACTTGCTGCATGGCGCGAGATCGCAAGCGGGGATCGCGCAACGCATGAGAATCTCGTGCGACTGGCGGTCGTGCTGCATCGAGCCGGTGTGCGCGATGAAGCTCTGCGCGTCATGAGTGCTGCTTGTCGCGAAGAGGCGACGGTCGACGAGTTGCTCAAGCTCGCTGAGTTCCAGCGCGAGGCGCGGCAAGCGGACGACGTTGCCCGCGTGCTCAGTCGGGCTGCTCAACTGGCGAAGACGGACGATGAGCAACAGCGCGTGCAGAACGCGGAACTCGATTGGCTCGTTGAGAGCAGCAAGCTGTTTGATGAAATCGTTCGAGCGAAGCTCATCGCAGTGCAAGAGAACTCAGCCGCGAAGTGGCGACGACTCGCGGTCCTCAATCGTGCGGCTCGAAATTCCGACGACGCGCTGCGCGCGATTCGTCGAGCGCTTGAGATCGAGCCGAATGACATCGCGACGTTGCGCGAAGCTGCTCAGATCGCGATGAGTGCCGGGCAACATCAAGAGGCACTGACGCTCTATCGCACGTTGCGCAGCGCGAGTGCTCAGTCAGCGAAGTCGGCAGCAAGCCTCACTCAGATTGGCGACGTGCTGCGGCAAATCGCGCAGCTTGAGAGTCGGCTCGGGCGCGTTGATGCCGCACTGCAAGCAGCGCGTGAGATGACGGAAATCGCGCCGGGCAATCGCGAGTATCTCGACTTCTTCGCGAACCTCTGCCTGCAGCACGGTCGCGTTGAAGAAGCGCTCGGCTCATTGCGTCGAGCAGCGCGCGGCAATCCGACGGATGCCGGTCTGCTGCTGCAACTGGCGGGAGTTTTGGCGACACATGACCGCGTGAATGAAGCAATCGACGCTGCATGGCAGGGCTATGAAGTGGCGAAGGAGCCGCGCGATCACGTTCGAATTGCTGAGCGATTGGCTCTTTGGCATCAGCAAACGAATCGCTGGCCCGCATGCGTTGAGCGACTGGAACGCCGCAAGCGCGAGCCGGCGAATGAGTACTCAGCAACGCTGAGTCTTGCGGCGGCATATCGCGCGATCGGCGACTCCGACGCAGCGCGCAAAGAACTGGCGACTCAATTAGTGAGTCGCCCGGATGACGTTGAGTTGCTGCGGCAATTGGTGCTCGATGCCGAGAGTCATCATCACTGGTCCGATGCCGTCGACTTTCAAGCGCGGCTCGTCGAGCGTCAGCCGACAATGGCCGATCGCATCAAGCTCGTGCTGCTGACGGATCACTCGGGCGATCAAGTGGCGGCCATAGCGCGGGCGCGCGAGTTAGCCGCTGAGCAGCGCGAGCCGAAAGCGTTCTTAGAGTTTGCCGATGAACTGCTTGATCGCGGTCGGTTTGAACTCGCAGCCCGCTTGCTCGATGAGCGCCTTCGCAAGTCGTCGGAGCGCGTCGGCCAAACGAATGGAGCGACCGGGGAAAGCCGTTCGAGTGATTGGGAGTCGTCCGTTCGACTCGGCATCGCGTTGTGGCGCACGGGACGAGTGGCCGGTGCTCGGGCTCGGTTTGCCGAAGTGCTTGAGATGAATCTGCCAATCGAATTGCTGTCGCAACGAGTCAGTCGCCAACAAACAGAGTCCGCGAATGAGCAGCGCCGATCACCGGCAGAGATTCATTGGCGGCGCGGTGATGCCGCTCGGGGCATTGCGACGTACCTCGATCTTCGAGACTTTCGAGAGTTGCCGCGCAGCTTGCCGCGCGACTTCGGTGAGGCGCGCATAGCCGCGCGGACGGCATTGCTGTTGATCGAATGCGAGCTGCAAGACAGCCTCATTGATTCGGCACAAGACAACGGATTCGGAGAACGCTGCTTGCGGAATCACGTGCCGGGACTCAAGCGGGTCGAGCTCCGCTTGCGTCATGCCGCACCGCATCGCTTTCAAGTGAAACGCCCGCAGTCCGATGCTCCTCAAGAGTTCTCGGAAGCTGAGTTGTGGGAGTGGTATCACGCGCTCGGTCTGCAGCTTTCGAAAAGGGCTCGATGGCAGCCGATGTTCGCTCGCCTTCGTTTCGAAGCGGCTGCCCGATTGGCCTATCGTCGCGAGGCGGTCGGACAGTGGGCTTTGCTGCGAGTCTTTGCGCCTCTCGATCAGAGTATTGATGAGAGTCACGATGTCTTTGCGCCGGACGCCCGACTAATCGGTCTCGGTGCCGATAAGGATGACATGCCGAGACTCAAGGAGTTGTCCGGCCTCTTAGAACTCGTCGATGAATGCCGCGTCGGGGTTGCGACGGGGCCTTACGAATGGATGAAGACGGCTCGTCCGGCAGTGACTGCTGTTGTTGATGAAGAGGATCTGACGACCGCTGCCGATCTCTTGAAGCTGCCGGTCAGCCGCAGGCCGCCGAGGATCGAATTAGACAAGCTGAAAGAATGGGTTTCAGCGGCGCTTCAGCAGAGGGATCCCGAGACTTACATCGCGTTGTTCGAGTTCGATGTCCGGCAAGCCGCTCAGACCGATGCACGCATTGCGTTGACTGGCTTCTGGGAAGAGGAGCCGGTCTCGGATGTCGCTTTTTGTATGGAAGAACAATTACGTCGCTACGATTGGGCATCGCGCAAGCGCGCGAAAGGCGATGCGCGAATCGACATTGTCGATGTGACTCCGACGGATGCGATTCGAACTCCGTTGATGAGCAGTGTGCTTGAGCGACTCGCGAAGCCATTCGCTGCTGAAGATGCCGCCGTGCGGCATGCTCGTTGTCGAGCACGCATGCTGTTGTTGTGGAAGTCGGAACAGAAAGACGCCGCGCTCAGAGTGCTGCAAATAGCGTTTGAAGAGATGCCTCAGCACTATCCGCTGCGATTTGAACTGGCGCTGCTGTTGAGGGAACTCGGTCACAAGTCCGATGCGCTCGAACTGCTCAGAGACGCGCCGGTCAGCGATTGGAAGAGCCTGCATCATCGAGATCGGGCGCTCGTTGAGTTCGGTCAAGAAGCCGGCGACGCAGCGCTCGTCAAAGCGGCCGCGCAGCGACTGGCAGTGCTCAAAGCAAGTGCCGACATCGAACGCGACATCGTTGAGCTGCTGCTCAAACTGCCGTTCCGCAATCTCGCGTTACTCAAGCTCAACACATTGCGGCAAAGAGCGGGTAGCAACCTTGATGAACTCAATCGTGTTCTCAGTGGTTACGTGAGGCTCAAAGCCACTGAGCAAGCAGCCGAAGTTGCTCATGAGGTGTTGCAAGTCGTGCCGGATTATCCCGAGAAGTCGCAGGGGACTTATACGCTGACGTCAACGACGCATGTGTCGCACGCCGAGCAGGCCCTCAAGAACGCCAGTCACGCGACGTTGAATCGCCTTGCGGCAAAGGTTGAAGCGGACCTTGCCGCGCATCCGCAGGCGGGCCGCTCGCGCGAGTTGCTGGCGCTCTATCAGCGTTTGCTCGGAACGACGAAGGCCGTGACGACTGAGCCGAGCGCAATTGGGGATGTCACAAATCTGACACCGTCGCAGTTGTTGGAGCGTGCTCGCGACCTTGCCGCCGCGCATCACGATGCGCAGGCAAGTGATCTCGCCCTGAGTGCGTATCGCCGCGACCCGAGTTTGCTCGTCAACGACTTCGCAACCGCGCGCCGCATTCTCGTACCGGCGAAACGAGCGGCGGAGCTCATCACGCTGATCGTTGATCGCAAGTTGTGGGAGCAAGCAGCGGTGCGCGAAGCAGCCATTGAATTGGCGCTCGACACATTGGGCGATCCGCTGAATCTCGATGCGGCGACAAAGCTGCTGACGACTGTTTGGCCCGTCATACCGGATGAGCGGCTCATTGAGATTGGACGCATCGCGCATCCGCATCTTTGGCGGCAAGAGTCGGAGTTCACGCGCTGGGCGCGGCAAGCGGTCGTGCCGCAAACGCCCGCAGCCGGCAAGCGGCGCTGGCTCGGCATCAGCGGGACGGCGCATCTTGATCGTCAATCGGGCATCGGCAGTTGTGCTTTGACTCGACACCTTGATGCGAGCGATGGCGCGAGCTTGCGCGCGGTCACTCAAGTGGCACTCGGCAAGTATCCCGATTGGAAAACGGGCGAGATCATTCTCGCTCTGCTCGACGCCAATGACGGACGCGGCGATGCGTTCGAGCGACGACTCACGGCGCTTGCGGCTGAAGACGACCTGCCGGCGGAAGTCCAGTTCTTCATCGCTCAAGAATCGGCGCGGCGATTGGCGGTCGAACGAATGGCATCGCGCGTGATTCAGTTGCTCGTAAAGCGACCGCATCGCGAATCGCGCGATCTCACGCTTGATCCGGCTTTTGTCATAGCACGGATTCATGCCCGCGCCGGTCAGAAGGCAGAGCAGGTTGCAGTGCTGACCGATTGGTTGAAGCGGCAAGACAGTGTGCGCGAAGAACTCAAGCTGACCTCTGAGGCCGAACAGTTTCGCGCGATCAAGAATGGGCATCAGGTCGCGTACGAGTTAATGCTGAGACGGAACCGTGCAGCCGCGCTGAAAGTCGCGATTGAAACAACGCGGCGACTTGTTGCGATGAGTCGCGTCGCGCCGAAGTCTGCGCTTCGCAATCTTGCCGATGAGCTCTTCATGACAACGAGTTTGGCGATGGACTGTGAGCCTGCCGAACAACAGCAGTTTCTTGCTTCATGGATTCGTGACGATCAACCGGTTGAGTTGCTGAGCATCTTGGTCGAGTGTTCCGAAGGCCGTCTTCATGCAACGAATTTCATCAGCGCCTTCTTTGATGACGATCGGGCGTTCGGCCGCAGTGAGATATCGTCAGATTTGTTGGCGAAGTTGCGACGACGGCAACTGGCGGACTCTGACATTGCGACGCGGGTTGCGATCTTGCAAATCGATCACGTTGATCGACTGACCGACGCGGCGACGTTCGAGCGCGACTATCAGCAACTCGTCGCAGCCGCCGCTCATGCAACGTCGGATGCCGCATTGCTCGACATCACGCCGCTGCTCGGTGACGGCTTGCTGCATGCTTCCGCTCCAGTGCGTGCTCTGGCGCGGAAGCTCGCCGATCAAGTTCTTCCGGCAGCGCACCGCACGTCGCCGCAGTGGGAAGCAGCGGTGATCAATGAACTGCTCACCGCCGCTCATTCTCTCGGCGACTTCGCAGTGGAAGACGAATTACAGCAGCGGCTGCGAGCGTTGAAGTTCGATTAACCGCAACGGAGTGGCGCTCAGCATGCGGCTTACATCTCGCGCGGTGCAGATTGAGTCGTTTAACGGCAAGCCGAAGGCGTCGGCGTTTGTCTTGATTGCAAGTCGCCCGACTCCGTCGCCTTCGGCTTACCGTTAAACGAAAGCGCCTCGATTCGGAGCGAAAGGCGACAATCGGCTGCTTGCCTTCGTTACTGAAACGACGGGCGACGTCCGAGAAACTCGCGCATATCGAGATCGTCTCCGCCCTCACTCAGGATGCTCGTAAAGAGCCGCTGCATCACGTTGTGAAAGTGCTCTTTGCGGATCGAGTAGTAGTTGTGCTTGCCGTCGCGACGGCACTCGATCACTGCCGCTTCTCGCAGGATTGCGATGTGATGGCTGACGGCCGGCTGAGCTTGATTCAGTCGCTCGCACAAAGCTGTGACGTGCAATTCTCCCTCACGCACAAGATGTAACAAAATCTTCAGGCGCGACTCATCCGCGAGCAGTTTGAAGGTCTGCACGAGCTCGCGTTCGAAGGTATCGCTCAAGCCAGTCGGGTAGTTGTCGATCAACTGCAACGGGTCATCCACTGCAGAAGCAGCCATCGGGCTAATCATGGGGGGCTCGTTTCTGTCTGCGCGAGGAGCGTCCGGAACGGGGGCGTCTCCCGCTGATGGGCGAGTCAATTAGGCACCTTTCGAGGTGAAGCCAAAAAACGACGAGTTACGCAATGAGTGGGGGTTTTGCTGGTTCGCCTCGCGGTTCACTCGGGAAATAAGCCGTGATTGGCTGACTAACCCGTTGAACTCGTGAGTGCCGAATAAGAAGGCTCGGCAGAGATAGACGTGAATGCTGAAGTGCATCGCAGAAGGGAACGCAAGCGGGGCGGATTATGTCAACGGGGTTAAGGTCGTCAATCAGCCACTTACACCTCTCGCGGTGCAGACTGACTTGTTTAACGGCAAGCCGAAGGCGTCGGCGTTTGTCTCGATCGCAAGCCGTCATACGCCGTCGCCTTGCCGTTAAACGAGAGGGCCTCAATTCAGAATGAGCGACTCGGAAGGCGAGTGTATCAAGAAATCCATTCGGTCGTTCTGATTGAACCGGCGAAGGCAAACATTCCGTAGCAGCTTGTTGGTGTCGGGCCGTCGTCATAGGGTGCAATTGGCGGCACGCGGCTGCATCTCACCGTCAACGGTTGACTGGGCACAGTGCGGATTGGACGAGTCGCCAAAACTCAGAGGAGCGCTTTCATGGCTAACGGACACTCAATTCACATCGGTCTGAATCTTGTCGACCCGGCTCATTACAACGGATGGAACGGGCAACTGGCCGCGTGCGAGTTCGATGCGAAAGACATGCTCGCACTGGCGAAGAAGCAAGGCTTCGCGACGAGCGAAAGTTTCCTCACGAAGAATGCGACATCGACGAACGTCATCGCTGCTCTGAACGCCGCAGCCAAGAAGCTCGTGTCGGGAGACATCTTGTTCTTGAGCTACTCCGGTCACGGCGGACAAGTGCCGGACGCGAACAACGACGAAGCTGTAGATCAGCAAGATGAAACATGGGTGCTTTACGATCGTCAGCTCGTCGACGACGAACTCTTTGCTTTGTATGCAAAGTTCAAGGCGGGCGTTCGCATCATGGTTTTGTCGGACAGTTGTCATAGCGGAACGGTGACCCGCGCGATGCCGAACGAGTCTTTCGGAGTCACTCGCAATCGACTGATGCCCCCGGCCATTGGCAAAGAGACCTTCAAGGCGAATAAGGCGCTCTACAACGAGATCCAAAAGGCCAATCCGGCTGCTGAGACGATCAAGGTGAAGGCAACGGTGCTGCTAATTTCGGGATGCACCGACAACCAATTGAGTGCCGACGGCGATCGCAACGGCCTCTTCACCGAGAAGCTGAAGAAGGTATGGAACGGCGGTCGGTTCAACGGCAGCACGAAGAAACTGCGGGATCTTGTGGCCGCTCAGATGCCGGCCATTCAGTCGCCTCAGTACTCGCGAGTGGGAGCAGCGAACGCAGCGTTCGAAGCGCAGAAGCCATTCACGGTCTAACGAGGCGGCAAAGCGGCAACCGATAGTCGCCTTTCGCTCCGCGAAAGGAAGCTTTTGCGGAGCAAAAGCC
>CAZNMS010000091.1:0-23330 GCA_964573505.1 uncultured Planctomycetaceae bacterium
AACTCACGATCCTCGGACTCAATTCACCGAGAGGCATACTGCGAAGAGATCTTGTAACGACTCTTACAGCCAGCCTTTTTTCTTCATCAACGTCAGCACGCAGATCGTGAAGAGACTCACGACGCCCCAGAAAATTGGGTAGCTGTATTGCCAATGCAGCTCGGGCAAATAATCGAAGTTCATGCCGTAGACCCCGGCTAAGAACGACAGCGGCAAGAACAATGTGCCCAGTGCGGTGAGTCGTGCCAGAAAGCGGTTCGTTCCGTGCGTCACGATGCCGAGATAAAGGTTGACCGCTTCCGAGAGCACTTCGCGTTCGGCTGAGATATCCGCGCTCAGTCGGTCGAGCAGCATCGCCTTCTTGTCGAGAAACGGCTGCGTCGTCTCGGGGATGTAGGGCGAGCGAGCGTTCGCCAAATCGTGAATCACTTCCCGAGCAAAGACGACCACTTTGTAGAACTCGATGATCCCTCGAATGAGATCCGACACGCGCGTGAATTTCGTTTCGTCAGCCTGACTGAAAAGGCTGTCCTCAATGGCTTCGGTGTCTTCGGCGATCTGACAGACGATCTCGGTGTATTCCTCGCACAAGTGGTCGGCCAGTTCATACAGCAAGAAGCCGGGACTCACGGCGATGCGACGGAAGTTGCGCGAGTAGTCGCGCTGCATCGTCGAAATGATCGACGACTCATCGCGATGAACCGTGACCATGAACGACGTGCTGAAGAAGGTCGCGACTGGTCGATGCTTGAGTCCCGCTTCATTCCATTCGCCGTCGAGCAGCGTGAAGAACAATGCTTCTTCAAGATCGACGAAGTACGGCATCGGACGATCCTGCTTGATGTCCGCCAGGACGTGCGGATCGAGTCCGAGCTGTTCGAGGAACGGCAACGACTTCTCGACATGCTCGGCAGTGAAGTCGATCCAGCAAAACTTGCCGGATCGAACCGACTCAAGGACCGGCGCGAGATCAAAGTCATCCTGAAACTCGAAGCGGCGATCGACCTTATTGGCGAAGTCAAACTCGACGGCGGTGATCATGCAGGTCCTCGAAGAATTGGCCGGCCGCAGCGAGTAAGCCCGATGACAACGGCTCGCAAACAAGCTCTCGCCTCACCGACCTTGCGTCGATGGTTATCTATGTCCGATCAGCTCCGATTAACTCGACAGCGCACCTTCGCGTTTCCGTAGCCGAGATCGTCAGATCTCGGACGCTTGAAATGCCTGAAATCTCACGATTTCAGCTACATGGTGCGCTGTAGAATTAACTCGAAGCACTTCGATAGCCGCGCAAAGACCACTGAAACGCGAACCGCGATCCAATCAGTCCGCAGAGCGATGCTGCCAGTCCGATTGCGGGGTACTGCCAGTCTGAAAGTTGCTTCGCTAAGAACTCGGCAGGCACGGTGACGACGAGCAAGATCGGCAAGACGTAAGTGAAGGCGCCTTGCAGCAACTCTCCCGGTTCGATGCGAGAGTCATCGACTCCGTTGTAGATGTTGCGCGGATAACGAGCGAAGACGGTGATGTAGAACCAAAAGTCGTAGAGCCCCTGATTGCGTCCGAGCCAGACGCTCGTTGCCGCGACGGCAATCATCAAGCTGTAGAAGAACATCACTCCGACGCCGACAAAGATCAGATAGGCCGCGACTTGCCCGACACTGATTGGCTCGCCGATGCCGATCAGCGCATACGTCAGCAACGACAGCGCGAGCAGCATCTGATTGAGCATCGACAGTTCGACCTTCTCGCAGGAGATCAAAAACTGAGTGTCGATTGGCTTCAGCAACGCGAAGTCGAGATTGCCAGTGCGGATCAACTCGCTGAAGTGCGCGCAATTGGGCATGAAGAACATCTCGACGATCGCGTTAGTCAGCATGCCCGTCGCCATAAAGGCGAAGTATTCGTTGCGGCTCCATCCTTCGATGAATTCAACGTTGCGATAGATGATCTCGTAGAGCGCAAGCTGAGCCGAAAACCAAAACGCCCTCGTGACTGCGTTGATGAAGAAGTTGCCGCGAAATGCCATCTCGCGAACCGCCGAGTTCTTCAAGAACGTCAGCCAAACTCGCAAGTAGTTCGCGCGCTGCGAAGGATGTTCGGACACTGTGAGCTTTCAATAAGCGTGACTCGACGGACGCAGTTGATACGGGACTTCAAGTCCATGCTTCTCCATCAAGACTGGGTCTGCAAGCACTTGCCGAGTCGGACCATTCGCACGCAGTTCGCCGTTGTCGAGCACGATGACTCGATGACAGAGCTCGACCACTAAATCGAGATCGTGAGTCGCGATCAGTTGCGTGCCGGGAAACGCTTTGAGGATCGCGATCAAACTGCGCCGAGCACGCGGGTCGAGATTGCTAAACGGCTCATCGAGCACGAGCACTTCTGGTTCGCTCGCCAAAACTCCTGCAAGGCAGACTCGCTTCTTTTCACCGACGCTGAGTTGCAACGTGCTCCGATGCTCGTAACCCGCAAGACCGACTCGCGCCAGATTGAGTTGCACGCGTTCGATGACGGTCGCTCGATCAAGCCCTGCATTGAGCGGCCCGAAGGCAACGTCTTCTCGGACCGTCGGGCAAAACAGTTGATCGTCGGGATCTTGAAACACAAACCCGACGAGTTGCCGCACACGAGCGAGATGCGCTTTCTCCAATGAGACGCCCGCGATGTGAATGCGAGCAGACTCGGGCAGCGCTTCGAACCGCTCCGGCAAGAGCCCATTGAGATGCATCAGCAGCGTCGACTTGCCCGCACCACTGGGCCCGACAAGAGCAACGATCTCGCCGCGCGGGATCTCGAAGCTGATGTCCTTCAAGACCGACTTACCGCCGGGATAGGCATAGCTCAGAGAGTTGACTCGAATGGCGGTCGGATCAGTCATGAGTGCGAACTAAGTGGTTTCTAAAAAGACAACCCGCTGTGCGGTTGAGGGCCTGCGATCGAATCGCAAATCCTCGACGACACAGCGGGCTTTATGAACTCCGTCGGATCCTGCTTACTGAGGCCGAGCAGGAATCTGATCGTGAACGTTGCGAGCGATGCCCAATTTCTTCAGCACCCAAATCACCATGTAGGTCATGTCGAGCTCCCACCAACGGTGAGCGTAGATCGCGACCTTCTGATGCGCGTGATGATTGTTGTGCCATCCTTCGCCGTAGCTCAGCAATGCCGCCCACCACAAATTGCGAGAACGATCATTGGTCTCGTAAGTGCGGTAGCCCCAAATGTGAGAGGCCGAGTTGATCAGCCATGTGCTGTGATAGCAGGCCACCATTCGCAGGCACATGCCCCACAAGAGCATCGACCAACCGGTCGTTGCATAGCCGCGAACCTGTGCCCATTCGCCGACCAAAAACAAACCGACTCCCAACAAGATCGGGAAGACCGGGAAGATCCGATGGAAGACTCGTTGCACGGGGTCCTTCCACATATCGGGAGCCCAGCGCGCGATCATCGCGTCTTCTTCAGAGCGAATCGTCTTCGGCTTAAACCACAACATGTGCGACCACCAAAAACCATCATTCGGTGAGTGCGGATCGCCGGGCTGATCTGAGAGCACATGATGCTTGCGGTGCGTCGCGACCCAAAAGGCCGGTGAACCTTCAGCCGCGATCATCGCGCACATCGAGACGAAGTACTCGAACCACTTCGGAGCAGTGAAGCTGCCGTGAGTGAGGAAGCGGTGATAACCGAGCGTCACTCCCCAGCAAGCAGTGACGTAATGCAGAACGACCGCAGTGATCAGCCCCGGCCATGAGAAGTGCCAGAAGGCTGCGATCGCGCCGGATGTCATTGTCAGCATCCACACAAAATTTCCGATGTTGATGCCGTTCGGGGCATGCTCACGGAATGACTTCGCGATCGGATGAGGAATGATCTTCAGCAGGCGGCTCGGGACTTTGGTGCGTTGAGTCACAAATGACGGATCGTGAACCGAGGCATTCAGCGCTTCGTAACGTTCGACCTCAGTGACCGGCTCGACAACATCAATGGGGCTCATGGACGATCTCCTCGTGAGGTTATGGCTCCGTTCAAAGAGCCAGCATGCGGCAGGATTCTTTCGTAGCGGGATCGCGGCGCGTCTTGTGGTGAGCTCTCAGAAGATGCTTCGCGCGACGTCACGCACTCTACGAAGAGATCGAACTTTGAGGTGTCAGGTCGCGGTCAAACTTGTGTCAAAGTTCTGTCACCGCAATCGAGGACGAGCGGGCAGCTTTGGCAAACTCGGGCGAGTATGTGTCGATGCCACAATAAAAGCGGTTCGGCTGAGCGCCGATCGAAGACCCGGCATTGCCCAATTAAATAGTCGCTCGTATCTTCCGCCGCTCATTTTCGGCCCAATTCTTATTTTTCGGGCCTGCGTTATCGGCTCTGCATCTTCACCTCGACCTCAGGCGGCCCATGTATCGACTCCTCGGGAAGTTCGTCATGCGACTCTGGCCGGCGATTCTTGTCGGCTGGTTCGTCGCGCTGGGTGCGCTGATGCTGACGAAACCCAAATGGGATGATGTCGTCGAGCAAGGCGAGTTCGCCTTCCTGCCGTCTCGAATGCCGAGCATTCAAGCTGAGAAGCTCTATGAGGAAACTTGGGGCGAGCCTCAGGCGGCACGCATCGTCGTGATCGCTCGTCGCGACGACATGAAGCTGACGGAAGCCGATCGCGAGTTCATTTCAAACGATCTTCGCAAAGGCATCGAAGCCGCGATTGAGGAACTCGGGCTGCCTGAACCGCAGAAGAAGGCAAACGTCGCGAAGGACGCCGAGCCAGTCGAGACCGAGACAACGACCGCCAGCAAGCACATCAAGACGTTTGCATCACCGTCGTTTCAGAAGGTGCTCGATAGCAAAGACGGCACCGCAACGATGGTGCTCGTCAACATGAAGACCGAGTTCTTCGACGCGCGTAACTCACCGCTGATCGACCGCATTGAAAAGCTCATCAACCCGGATGACCCGTCGAGCTTTTACAAGCAACGCAATGGCAACGATCCCGTCGTGCCGCGCGGTCTGCATCTCGCTCTCAGCGGTGACGCAACGGTCGGTCGAGACATGATGCGAGCGGCGGTCGAGAGTTCAAAAGCAACCGAGTTATGGACGACGTTGCTTGTCGTTGTGCTCTTGCTGTTGATCTACCGTGCTCCGGTATTGGCGCTGATTCCGCTCGTCACAGTAGGCATTGCGACTGAGTTCTCTTTAGCTCTGCTGTCTCATTTGGCGAAGCACGAGGCGCTCGGTCTTTTCAATGGCATTGAGGTCTACGTGAAGGTGCTGAGTTACGGTGCCGGCGTTGACTACTGCTTGTTCTTGATCGCGCGGTTCAAAGAGGAATTGGACGACGGACTCAATCCGCAAGAGGCCGTCGGCAGTTCGATTTCGAAAGTCGGGCACGCTCTTGTCGCCAGTGCGGGCACTGTGATCTGCGGCATCTTCATGATGACCTTTGCTGAGTTCGGCAAATTCCGGCAGGCCGGGGCCGCGATCACCATTGGGTTGATCGTCGTGCTGTTCGCGTCGATGACGTTCACTCCCGCGCTGCTGCGATTGGCCGGGCGCTGGGCCTTCTGGCCGCATATGGCCAGTTCGCATCTTGGCAAAGCAGGCGGATGGGTTTCGGCGACGGGTTTGATGGCCTCGTTGTTCCGTCGCAACGTCTTCGAATCCATCTGGCAGAAGACGAGTGACCTGATCGTAAAGCGACCGTTGTTCGTGTTGCTTGTGAGCTTCGCGGTCATGCTGCCCTTCGCCGTTTTGGCGGGGATCTATCGCAGCCACTTGAGCTACGGCCTCTTGTCCGAACTGCCGCAAGACAACGCGAGCGTTCGCGGTGCGAAAGCCATTCAAGGTCACTACGCCGAAGGCACGGCGGGGCCGGTCACGATTTTGCTGAGAAGCCCGAAGGTCGAACTCTCGGGGCCAAAGGGCGAACCCGTTGAGGGCGAAGAGCGACTCGACTTCGATTCGGATCAGGGGCGAGATGCTCTGAAGAGTCTGACGGAGTCGCTCTACGAACTGCGGAATGAATTGCAACTCGCAGACGTTCGCAGCCTCAGTTACCCCTTCGGTATCGCTGACGACGGCGTAGGGGCCGACCCTTACAAAGGCATGTCGATCATTGAAGCGAAAATTGCGGACCGAATTCTGCGAGCCGAAGTGAAGAAGGTTTACCTCGGTCGAGTCGGCAATGACGCGAATCATGTGACGAGACTCGATCTCGTTTCCGTCGATGATCCGTTCTCGCGCGGCAGCATGTCGCGGTTCGACAATCTGATTGAGACCGTGCGTGCTCAAGCTCAAAAGAACCTGAAGCAGAACATCGAAGTGCATGCGATCGGTCCGACCGCGAGCCTTAAAGATCTCAAGACGACGACGGATCGAGATGCGATCGTCGTTGATGCGCTCGTGCTGCTCGGCGTCTTCGGCATCCTTGTTTGGCTGCTGGGGCAGTTCACGGTTTCGGTCTATCTGATCGTGAGCGTGCTCTTCAGTTATCTCGTGACGCTCGGTGTGACCTTTGCCTTCTTCTGGGCTCTCGACCCGTCGGGCTTTGCGGGACTCGATTGGAAGGTGCCGACGTTCCTCTTCACGATCCTGATTGCGGTCGGTGAGGACTACAACATCTTCCTCATGACGCGCATTCAGGAAGAGCAAGTCATTCACGGTCGCATTCTCGGTGTCCCAATCGCACTGACGAAGACAGGCAGCATCATCTCAAGCTGCGGCATCATCATGGCCGGCACGTTCTGCTCGCTGATGGCCGGCACGCTTGTTGGCATGCATCAGCTCGGGTTCGCATTGGCGTTCGGCGTGCTGCTCGACACGTTCGTCGTGCGTCCGATCCTCGTGCCCGCGTTTTTGATTCTGCTCTACGACGGCCGCTTTAAGAGCCTCAAGAGCCTCATCGGCGCCGCAGCAGTGACGCGCACCGCGCCGACTGAAGAGCAGCCCGGCATCGAACCGCGCGTAGAGGGTTAAGGAACAGTCCGGGAATAACTTCCTGATTGGGTGGTTGCTCTCCGTCCGGCTCGCCCGGACGGAGAGCGAAAGAGCCTTTGTTTTGAATCTAGTAGCTGACCAGTCGTTCGTCCCGTCCGGGCGAGCCGGACGGAGACGATTCAAATTCAGCGCCGGAGTGCCGGCGCACACCCAATTCAATTCACGAGCCGTATCTCTCACCGATTTCCCTCTTCCCTGAATCTGCGATTCGCAGCAGTGTTCTCGCTCTCGGCATCCTCATGACATCACGGAGGCTCTCATGTCCGAAGCGGTCATTATTGGCGGTGTGCGAACTCCGTTTGTGCGAGCGGGCGGGGAACTCAGCAATGTCCCGGCTCCTGAACTCGGCTGTTTGGCTGTGCGAGAGTTGCTCTATCGCTCCGACGTGCCGCCCGAACTGATTGATGAACTCGTCTGCGGCAATGTCGCTTCGCCGGTCGACTCGGCGAATGTTGGACGAGTCATCGCGTTGCGTGCCGGTATCCCTCGCGACCGGATTGCTCATACGGTGAATCGCAATTGTGCGAGCGGACTCGAAGCTGTCACCGAAGCCATTGCGCGAATTGAGTACGGTCGAGCGCGCGCCGTTGTCGCTCTCGGCGTCGACTCGATGAGCAACGTGCCGCTGCTCTTCCGCAAGCAGTTCGGTGAGAAGTTGCTTGAGCTTTCGAAGGCGCGCAGCCCGATGCAGAAGCTCAAACGAGTGCTGAGCTTTCGGCCGAGCGACTTCGCGCCGCTGATTGGATTGAAGCTCGGACTGACCGATCCCGTATCCGGCATGATTATGGGAGATACCGCCGAGAAGCTGGCGCGCGAGTATCACATCAGTCGCGATGAGCAGGATCAGTTCGCTCTCGCGAGTCATCTCAAGGCGGTTGAGGCACTCAAAGCCGGTCGGTTAGCGGGAGAGACGATGTCGCTCTACCCGCCGCCGAATTGCCTTCCGATCACGCAAGACATTGGCCCGCGCGAAGGTCAGAGCATGACGGCTCTCGGCAAGTTGACGCCGTACTTTGATCGGCGCTGGGGCTCAGTGACCGTCGGCAATTCGTGCGGAGTCACTGACGGAGCCGTCGCGTTATTGCTGATGGATCGCGACTACGCAGAGTCATTGGGACTGCGTCCAATCGCTCGGTTTCGAGCGACTCAGTTTGCCGGATGCGACCCGGCGCGAATGGGGCTCGGTCCGGTCTATGCGACAGCGAAAGCTTTCGAGTCCGCCGGCATGACAATGGACGATGTCGATCTCGTTGAACTCAATGAAGCGTTCGCGGCGCAGGTATTGGCCTGCCAGCGCGGCTTCGAATCACCGCCCACTGACTGCGCGGCGAGTTGTGCAGCGACTCGCCTGAAACGCATCCCGGACGAGAAGCTGAACGTCAACGGCGGAGCGATTGCGCTCGGGCATCCTGTCGGTGCGACTGGCGGTCGGCTCATTCTGACGTTGCTGCATGAGCTTGAGCGGCGCGGGCAAGCAATTGGGCTTGCCACTCTCTGCGTCGGCGGCGGTCAAGGCGGAGCAGTCATTGTCGAGCGAATGGCTGCTTGAAATCTCAGTCGCGGAGTGACTGAGCTACGAAGGCGAGTTGCTCTGCGACTCGCTGTAACATGAATTCCATTCCGAGCGAACATCGCCTGCAGATTGTGGTGACGCCGATTTACGGCAGCGTGATGTAGCTCGTGATGAGTTTGCTGACATGCAGCGCGTTGACCAACTGGATCAATGAAGCAGCCGCAATGAACAGCAAGATGTCGCTGAGTTCCTTGCGGAAGCTCTTAGCGATGACGGGGTACTCAGCCGGTTCTTGAAACGTCTTGAAACTCGGCCAAAAACGCGGGACTTGTTGGCAATAGGCCGTGAAGTTCTCGCCATGAACACCGAAGAGCTTCTGCTCTTCACCGCGAATGACGCGCCCGTAGTAGGTCAAGAAGGACACTGCCAACAGCAGCGGGAACGTAAATGTGCCCGTCTGCATCGCAGCTCCCATACTCGCAAAGAAGCTGCAGAGATAAAGCGGGTTGCGGCAGATCGAGTACGGACCGGAGACATGCAGTTGCACGGTCTTGTTGCCGGAGATGTAACTTCCGCTCCATGCGCGGCCGATGCTGCCGACAGCGACAAGCAGCCATCCAACAAACGAGAGCAGCACGCTCACCAGTGGCGTTGATTGATGCCAGCGATTCGTCACGACGAGGCACGCCGCAAAAAAAGACGCTGTCACAAAGCGAGACAATCGCAGTCGGCGACGCGAGGGGATGAGCAGCGAAGACATGAAATCCATTCACGAGTTCTAGGGGCAACACGAAACTCGACTTCTCACGAGTCGATTGGACGCACAACGCGCTCGACGGCATCTTCAACCGGACGATTCACCGTGCGTGTGTCCGTAAGAGTGGCGAGGGCGATTGGTCGTGAGTGCGGACCAATCACAGCATGAAGAGTGGCATTCGTGCTGCCGGGAACTGCGGCGGCTTCAGATCCCGATGATACATAATCTTTGGCGGCACACTGTTAGGTCGACGGACTCTGTTTCAAAGGCTGCCGAAGCGGGTCGCTGAAATCTTTGCAAAGTTTTCAGCAACGATGATCGTCAGCCTACCTTCGACCATTCAAAGACGAGCGACAGTAGAGCGACTGCGTAACGAGTCCTGCTGCCGGGAAAGATCGGACTTCGCCCGAGACACGCCGGGGAAACCCCGTCCTGCAAGACGCTGACAGAAGATGCTCGGCGGGTTGCAGCATGTAACAATTGCGTCAGCGGACGCAGAACAAGTCGTCATCAGCTTCGATCCGATCGTTCTCTTCGGGAACGCGTTCGGACAAGTAGCTTGAGATTCCATCTCGAGCCTCAGCGGGATTTGGCCCTCAAACAAAGTACGAAGACGCCGTCACCATGCGGTGTAGAGAAGGCGTCAAAGGCGGATCGACTCAGTCCGAGTCCCCAACTCACACAGGATCGAACACGAACCGAGCAACTCTTGGACAAGTAGCTTGAGATTCCATCTCGAGCCGCAGCGGGATTTGGCCCTTAATCAAAGTACGAAGACGCCGTCACCATGCGGTGTAGAGAAGGCGTCAGAGGCGGATCGACTCAGTCCGAATTCGGGCGAGGTTCATTTCGGTCTCGCATTGGCCCGCAGAGCTGCGCTCGTTAGGAAGCGGAGTTTTGGCTATTTCGTAACGGATTCCGCTTCCTGACGGGCGCGGCTCTGCAACCTCAACGTGAACCATGCCCGAATTCCCAGCTCGCACAGGATCGAACACGAACCGAGCAGTTGATGGAGAGCGCGAATGGGATGCACGGACTGGAAGTCCATGCTACGAGCAAGTCTCGGAGTCATTGCGGCTTGTTTCTTGATCCGTTGATACTCCCGCGCATCCTACGCCGCGTTTCGGCGAGGCCCGGACAGCGACTCGACAACGTTAGTCGGCGACTGAGATCGGATTTCGCTGTCGCTTGTCGTATCGTTTCGGGCAAATTTGCATTGTAATTTCGGCTACATAGAATCGTGCCGCTAAACCTTTCGGGAGAGATCATGACGACACACTGCTTGCATGCTCTGCGCTGCGTTCTTGTTGCTGTTCTCGGAATGAGTTTGTGTTCGACGGTCGTTGCTGCGGACTCGGACTCAACAGTCATCGAGAACATCAACAAGCTCATTCGCGGCGGTTGGGACAACAACGACGTCAAGCCCTCAGACCGAGCAGAAGACGGCGAGTACGCGCGGCGAGTGTCGCTCGATGTTGTCGGTCATATCCCGAGCTACGCGATGTTGCAGGAGTACCTCAACGACCAGTCGCCGGATAAGCGTCGTAAGTTCGTCGATCAGCTTCTTGATCAAGAGGGCTACATGCGGAACTGGACGACCATTTGGGGCAACCTGCTTGTCGGTCGTGCGAACAATCGCGGCGGCGGACGAGCACCGCTCGACAAGTGGCTGCGAACCGCGTTCTACAAAAACATTCCCTATGACCAATTCGTCCGCGAACTGCTGACCGCTGAAGGCGAGAGCGAAGAGAACGGCGCGGTTGTGTTCCTCGCCAGTCATCTCAACGACATGCAAGTGCCCGCAACGGCGATCACAGCGCGGCTCTTTCTGGGACGACAAGTGCAATGCACTCAGTGCCACAATCATCCCTTTAACGATTGGCAGCAGTCGGCCTTTTGGGGCATGAACGCGTTCTTCCGCAGCACGAGTCGGCAGGGCAATCCGCGTAACGGCGTTTCGATCTCTGATCGCGAGCCGGCCGGAAATGGCATCGTCTATTACGAGAAGCGGAACGGCGAACAGCGCGCGGTCTTCCCGACTTATGTCGACGGCACGATCGTGACCGAGTTCAAGAAGTCGCCGCGTCAGACATTGGCCGACTATGTGCTCGATCCCAGTCGGCCCGAGTTAGCTGAGGCGATCGTGAACCGCATGTGGGGCCACTTCTTCGGCTACGGCTTCACGAAGCCCGTTGACGATATGGGCCCGCACAACACTCCCTCTCATCCCGAGTTGTTGCGCTATCTCGGCAAGGAGTTTCAGGACGCGCGGTTCGACCTCAAGCGACTCATGCGATGGATCACAGCGAGCGAGGCTTACAACTTGACGAGCCGCCTCAATGACACGAACCGCGTTGATGATCCGGCAGCGGGCGAGACTCCGCTCTTCAGTCATGTGTATCTCAAGCAGTTCCGCGCGGAGCAGCTTTATGACTCGCTCTTGATTGCGACTGATGCCGACAAAGCAGGCCGCAACAGCGATCAAGCTGAGGGACAGCGTCGTCAGTGGCTGCAGCAATTCGTGACGACGTTCGGCACTGACGAAAACGACGAGCAGACGACGTTCAACGGGACGATCCCGCAAGCGCTGCAACTCATGAATGGGCAATTGGTGCGAGACGCACTCGGCGGCGGAGACGGCAGCTTCTTGCGGCGCGTGCTCGATTCGGCATCAGGCCGACCGGACGACGGCAAGTCGACCGCAAAGGCTGTCACAAAAACTGCACCGAAACCCGCTCCGCGCGTGCAACCGGCGAAGACCACTAAGACCCCGACGGCCGCTCAAAAGGGAGCGACGGCGAAGAAGCTCGAGACGTTGTTCCTCGTTGCTCTCTCGCGCAAGCCGACGGACGAAGAGCTGAAAGAACTCAATGAGGTCTTTCAGAAGTCCGGCTACACCGACTCGATCACGGGGCTGCAAGACGTCTTCTGGGCGATCCTCAATTCGAATGAATTCATCATCAATCATTGAGAACGCTGCGCGAACATTGTGGCTCGACGCTCCGCGTCGAGAATCCCGCTAATTCGGCGGGAGTTCTTCCTCGGGACTCACGACGCGGAGCGTCGTGCCACTCTTTTTCGACAGCCTCTGATGACTTCGGCGACGGCGCGATTGCGCTCGGGCCGCGTTGCGAATGTTCTTCGGGGTGAAGCGCGGAACTCACGCGACTGCTTATCGGCGGCTGCGCATCAGCGGGGTCCAACGATCGACGCGAGCGAGCGCGTCGCAGACGGGTTGCACCAAGATGGCGTAGTCGCGCGTCTTCGGAATGAAATCGACCGCTCCGTTCTCGAGTGATTCAAGCACGCTCACGAGATTCGCATCGCCGGTCAGCATGATGACTTGCACGAGCGGACTGATCGCTTTCAATCGAGGCAGCAGTTCAACGCCGCTGAGTCCCGGCAAGTTCAAGTCGCAGACCACAACGTGATAGAGACTCTTGCGCATCATTCCTTGAGCGACTTCAGCAGACTCGGCTTGATCAATCGCAATGCCGGCCTTGCTCAACTGACGCACGACGAGACTGCGAACAATCGGTTCGTCGTCAACGACGAGCACTCGCGTTCGTGTCTGAGCAGCAGACGGTTTCGGTGTCGTCGCGACGGGTGCAACAGTTGCTACAGGTGCAGCAACTGGCGTTTCAACACTCTGCGGTTCAGTGAATGGCACCTCTGCGACCGGAGCCGGCGGAGGCGCAATGGGTTCCAGTTCGACTGGAGCCGGAGCGGGGACACTCTCAGCAGTGACTGCTTCTTGACTGAGTGCGACGAGCGTTTCGAGCGATGTCGAGATATCGGTCTCGTTCGACTCTTCGACGTGCTCAAGCAACTCACGCAGCACGTCGAGCGACGCGAGCAATGTCGAGACGACGCGCGGGGTCGGTTCGACTTTTGATTCACGCACTTGATCGAGCAAGTTCTCCATCGTGTGCGCGAGCTTGCCGATTGTGTTGAGCCCGACAAAACCGGACTCGCCCTTGATCGTATGAGCCGAGCGGAAGATGCGATTCACAACGGCGACGCGATCGGACTCTGCCACTTTCTCAATGGCAACGAGATCCGTTTCGATCTGCTCAAGCAGCTCAGTCGCGTTGTTGACGAACATCGCAACCATCTCGGGATCACTGGCGAATTCATCAATCGTGTCAGCTACGGCGGTCATAGATGGCCTCAATTCAGCGAGGGTTTGCTGGTGTGAGTGAACTGAAACAAGACGGCTCTCTGAGCCGATGTAGTTGCGATTGCAGGGCAATGTGCATGAGCCCCGTAGCTTGCGGCTTCGCGGCTTCGAGCGATGCGGGCTCAGCGAACGACGAAGCCGAAGACGATCTTGAAGGGACCGATGTCGGACTCGAAGTCGACGCAGACGGGACGACATTCACTCGGGAAGTCGATCTGCAATGACTCGCCGCGAACGATGGTCGGGATGCCGATTTGCAGGTCGAGTTCAGCGACTCGATCTTTGGCACTGCCGGCGATCACGTTCGCGAACTCGCCGACGGTGTCGCAGACGAGCGATGTGATCTCTTCAAGCTCGACATCAACCATTCGCTTCACCGCTTCGAGTGCGGCTGCCTTCGAGAAATTGAGGCACAGCGTTCCGGCGATCGTTCCCGTTAAGCCGATCACTGCTGAGATCGGATAGAGCTGCGATTCAGCAGTCTTCAATCCGATGCCGGTTTTTCGGCATTCGACCCCCATCATCATGCTGAAGGTTTCAAAGGTTGATTCGATGATCGGGTTGACGATCTGAGTAGCCGACGAAGCGGTCGCTTGCACGATCTGCTCCTTGAGAGGGACGGTAGGACCGAGCGTCTCTATCAGTTGTTTGAGAGCCGGTTGAGTGATTCGTTGCCGCTCGCTCGACGTTGCTTGCGACCGCGTCTGCTTATTGAGACGTCGCAGAAGCATGCCGTTGCAAAGCGCGATGCTGTTGTGTGAGAGGCGGTCGAGGACTGACCGAGACTCTGCTCCAAACTGATAGATCACGCTGAGTCGCGCGGTCGGTGAGAACTGGGAGATTGAGCGGCTCGTGCGTGACCCTCGCTCGAAAGACCGTCTTAGCCCGCACGATGTGTGCGGCGTTTCTCTGCTTTTCGAGCGGTTGAGTGCTGCTCTCGCGATGAGCTTCGCTTGCCGGTGATGCCTGCAGACGCGGCGCGAAGACTCGCTGCGGTCTCGCACATCAGCGGGGAACGGGGCATGCAATTCGTAGGTTCCAGCAACGTGTCACACCCGACCTCAAGACGAGATTAGCAACTCCGTCTTGCCCCCTCGGATCGGGAGTAAACTGGGTGTAACCGGCACTCCGGCACTGAGTTCGAGGCGTCTCCGTCCGGCTCGCCGGAGACCGCGCCGGAGCGCCGGTCACACTCGAATGAACTCGGCAGTTCGGACGCGAGCGGCAGTCACAGAATGCAGCAACGGACGTTTGCTCGTTCCCTTTGTCGTTGAATTTCTGTCGTGAGCCGCGTTCGCCCGCTCGTTCGCGATAGCATCCCACTTGCGTTGTCCCCGCGCTCTTAGCGATAGAAGCCCCGCACCGTTCGTCATCGCGATGACGAGCAACCTGTCACTTTTCCTGTGAGCCATTGAGTCATGCCGCAAGCGTGCCGCCTCTCGATTACGACTGGTCCTGAACGCGGAAAGGTGTTCGAGATCGAAGACGAACTCGTGCACCTCGGTCGGTCGGATGAGAATCAAATCGTGCTCGATGATCCGAGCCTCTCGCCGCTGCATGCGAGCATTCTGCGGAAGAACGGTCGGTTCGCGATCTATCGCTCCGGTGACGGCGAAGTGCATGTCGACGGCTCAGAGATCCCGACTGAGAAGTGGGTATGGCTGCCTTCGTCTGTGAAGCTGCAATTTGGCCGACGGACTTCGGCGCAATTGGTCTACGAGGAATACACAGGCACCGACGGGCAGCCGACCGAAGCACCGGTCGTCGAGTTTGAGAGCGTTTCATCTGACGACGAAGACGCATCACAAGAGCAGCCGTCGGCGGAGAGTGCCGGAGTCGCCACAAAGAAGAAGACCGAGAAGAAGAAACGCAAACGGCAAGTCGCGCGCTTCATTACGGATAAAGGTGACCCGCTTGTCGAACTCGGTGCCGACGGCCAATTGCCCGAGCTGGCGTTGCAAGAAGGACAAGCAGCGCGTGAACGAGCGGCGAAGCCGAAGCAGGCAAACCCGCTCGTGCTCTACGGAGCGCTCACGCTGTCGTTCTTGTTGACGTTGAGCATGCTGCTGATCGACCCCGCCATCGAATCGCGGCGCGAAGTGAGTAAGGCTCAAGCTCGTCGCGAGATCGAACGCTTCTACGGTCGCGAAGGCGACGAACTAAAGCCGTATCAGCAAGCACTGCGAGCGGCTCGATTGGCTCACTCGCGCAGTGATCGCCGGACTGAGCTTTCGGAGTACCGGCGAGTGCTCAATGAACTCACGGCGGAAGACGCCAATCAGCACATCGGCGTCACGGGTCACTTCGAGTCCGATAAAGAACTCAAGCGGCTGATCGGCATCATCATCAGCAACGACTGAAGTTGGTCGTAGGTCGATCAGAACTTCGAGATGACGAGCAAGTTGCTCTGCCTGAATTGGTCGCGCTTCGTTTCGGAGTTTGACTCACGAATTCGCCGATCCTGAAGGGACTCACAGAAAACATTGCGTCATCGCTGAAGACGATTCCAATTCGGCGTGTCTGATCCGTGTGGGACATATCCGTGTGCGAAGTCTTCGGAAAATTCAGCTTCGCACGCGGATATGTCTCACACAGATGGGGAACTCAGAATTCAGGCTCTCCGCCATTCGTGTTGAGTCTTGTGTTGAGTGAGCCGCAAGGCGCTAGCTGCGGGTTCTGAATGCGGCCAGAACCGGCGGCTAGCGCCCTGCCGCTCACAGTCATCAACGCGAATGGCAGAGAGCCAGAATTCATTCTGTGTTCCCAACTCACGCGGAATCGCGACGCTGAATCGAGCGAATGACGGAATGCGAGCATGCACGGCGCCTGCATTCCGCCAAGATGCATTTCGCCATTCTCATCGAGTTCCGGCGACGCGTCTGCCGCTAGTGGCTGCGATCAACGACAAGTCCCATTCGAACTGTGAATGTCGCAAAAACTACACGCGCACGTCGGGGTTATGCAGATCGGTAATCATCGTCAGCGGCCGATCGGGAAGAGGACTCGGAGTCACAACGTCTTCAGGGCGCGAGAACTCGACCGACTCGATGTCGTCGATCGAAATCGGCTCGGCATGCACGAGTCGACCGTCGGCAGCTTGAGTGAGCAGCACGAGCAACCCGTTCTCGCTCTCGCGGCTATCGGGATAACCGACGACAACCGCGCCCGACTTCAGCAGCACGCGGACTTCATTCGTTTCGCTGACTCCCGGAAGTCCGTCATGCACGAGCACCGGAAACCGGCGCCATGCCCATACCCACAAAGTGGCTTTCGGAGCGACTTGCCCGGCGAGATTCGGCCAATCCATGAAGGCTTTCAGCAGTTCCTTCCGGTTCGCTCGCCGACACCACTCAACCAGAACGTCATCAATCCAAACGCGGCGCGAGGCAGCGAGTTCGTCAAAGGTCTGCATGAAATACATCTCCAGTTGCCGGCAATACGGCACGAGTCATAGCAATGCGGCTCAGTGATCAGGGAAAGGGTTCTTGCTTGTACGACGGACATCTTGTCCGTCGCGTCCCAGCATCGCCGAGCAAGTGCCACTTCAAGTCTTGAAGGCCGGACAGAGCGAACCGCAGAGCGACTCGTCAACGTAGCTCAGTCGCTCCGCGACTGAGACTGGCGACTCAATCTCGCCGCTTTGACTCAGCACTCAAAGTCCATCAAGCAGAGTCCCCTGACAGTTGCTCGACTCAGCTTTGCGAACCTGTGTGAGTCGGGAACTGAAATGTAGGGCCGACTCTCCGAGGCGGCCTTTATTGCGAGACGAAGCGGCTTACTGATCGCCACTCGCGAGCTCGTCATTGGGATCAAACGGGCGTTCTTGAAGCAACTGCGTCCTGCAAAATGCTCAGCCTCGGAGAGACTGAGCTACGAATTCCCGAAGAGCACGAATCGCTCCTCATCTCATCCCGTCTTTAATTAGTGTCGATTAGCGCCGATTAGCGTTCCCCCCTCTTCGCACTTCGTCACCGAGCACCGCCCGCGCTAGCTCACGAACGGGAACAACCGCCGCACGAGCGAGTCATCCCATTCCGCTCCGTATTCGCACGGCTCGAACGCTTCCATGTAACGGCAGCGTGCTCCGCGTTCGGGACCATAAGCAGCGACGGCGAGATCTCGATGCTTCTGCGCGATCCACTCGATGCGTTCGCGATACCACTTGCCGAGCCATTCGCGGCGCCCCGCGTCATCAGCGGGTAGTTGATCTTCATAGCGATGATTGAACGCGAGCCATTCGTAGAACTGCGACTGATGGCAATGCAGCATGTCGACGACGCGTTCGACCGTCGGTTCGATATCAACGACGACTTTCGGAGTGAACGGGTACGGTCGTTGAAACGTGTCGGCGACATACGCAATCGCCGGGTTATCTCGCAGGATCGGCGACTCAGGCGCAACCGCCGGGACCGTCACCATGTAAGCCGCATCACACACCAATTGCGATGTGTAGCGATGGTCCGGGTGATAGTCGTTCGGGCGATGAGTCAGCACGAGATCCGGTCGGAACTCACGGATCAACCGAATAAGCACGCAGCGTGCTTCGTAAGTCGGCGCCAGTTGCCCGTCATGAAAATCAAGCACTCGATACTCACTGCCGATGACGCGTCCGGCTGCCGCAGCTTCTTGCTTTCGGATCGCCGCCAATTCAGGGCCGCGTTTGAGATGATGCCCGGCATCGCCATTCGTCACGCTCACCAGCAGCACTTCATGACCCTGTTGCCGCCACAACGCAGCCGATCCGCCGGCCATGATGTCGGCATCATCGGGATGAGCACCAATCACGAGCACTCGCAGAGGCGCAGCAGACATCGAGAGACTCCCTTCGAATGAGAACAAAACGCGATCAAGCGGAGACGGAAACGACAACTCGCAATCGGGCCGCAGGATGCTGCGTGAGCCTGCATTCGTGAAGTCTTCGCGAGGACATCGTCATCGCAGCAATGTCGGTGTAATCAACATTGCATGTGCGAACCGACTTCGCATTCACGAACCGCCTACATCTTTCGACCGAGACTTCTTCTTCTGCCCCGACAATCTCTGCCGAGCGTTCCGCAGCGGAGTCAGCATTTCGCCCATCGTCTGCCATCGGTCAGCGGGATCACGTTCGAGTCCCCTCATGATGGTTGCGGCCACTTCTTCATCAATGCCTTGCGCGAGCGTTCGAATGTCGATCGGCGGTTTGTTGATGTGCTGCAAGACCGCATCGAGCGTCATGGCCGACTCCCACGGAAGATGCTTCGTCCACATTTCGAAGCACGTGACCGAGTAGCTAAAGACATCGAGTCGCTGATCGGTCGATTGTCGCTTAATGAGTTCCGGGGCCATGTAATTTGCAGTACCCGTTCGATTGCCGGGCTTGCGGAAGTCAGCGGTATTAGGCACGACGAGCCCGAAGTCGATCAGTTTGATTTGCTCGTTGTCGTCAACCATCACGTTGCGCGGGCAAAGGTCGCGGTGAATCCATCCTTCTTTGTGGAAGTGCTCAACGGCTTCACCCAACTGGATCATGAAGTTCAGCCGATTCCGCACCATCAAGTCGTTCTGCATCTCGATGAGCACCGTCAGGCTGACGCCCTCGACGAACTCCATCACTAAGAACTGCTCATCGTCCGTCGTCGTGCCGAACTCATAGGTCTCAACGATATGAGGATGCTTCAACTTAACCGCGACTTCACCTTCGCTCGGCTTCTTGAAGTTCGGCGGAAAGCGCGACTCGAACTTCTGCGTCTTGACCTTATCGAGCACCTTCAGCGCGACCGTCTTCTCCGAGTGGCTATCACGTGCTCGCCAAACTTTGGACATACTGCCTTGCCCGACTCGACCGAGTAACTCAAATCGGCGCGCGATGTCGGTGCGAAAGACTTTGGGCTTTGAGCCGAAGAGTTTCTTGAGGATGTCGAGCACGAGCGAAGCCTCACTTAAGTCAAAAAAGCACGACGCAGAGCAACTCATCAACGAGCGGTCTGATGGAAGCCACTCAACTCGCCGTCAGGCGCGAGCACTCACCGCGGTCATTGCATGCTGTAGGACGAACTACACTCAGCCGTCGATCGGAGGCCGCACATCGGGCTCGATCTGATATCCGTCCGCAAGTGCGTTCGTCATGTTGAAGAGTCCCGCGACCGCAAGGACTTCGCCCAACGTCTCATCATCAACGCCGAGTTTCTTCAGCGCCGTCGTATGCGAGTTCACGCAGTACGAGCACCCGTTCGTTGCTGAGACTGCGACCGCGATCATCTCGCGAGTCCGCGCATCCAATCGCGACGTTCGTCCGACTGCTTCGGGATGCATCAAGTTTTTGAGAGCCGTCCAAACCATTTCCAGTTGTGCCGGATTGGTCGCCAGCGTCCGCCAAAAGTTCGGAACGAAGTTGATGCTTTTGGTCTGCTTGATGTCCGCAAAGATCTCCGCGACTCGACCAGTGGCGGTTGCTTCATCAACAAGTTTGACCGTCGCCAAACGGGGCGCGTCCATCGAGAGCCTCATAAAAGTTTCTGAAACAAACCGATTACAGGGGTTAGCCGGATTGCAGGACTTAGCTCTCCACCGACCTCGCGTCGGTGGAAGCAGCGACTGGGCGGCGAAGGATCTGCGAATAGCTCCCCGAATTCGTAGCATGGACGCCCACGTCCGTGCTGCATCGCAAATTCCGCGACTAACGACTCAGCGGCAGCGGACTGCGTCCCCTTACTCTCCGAGAGCCTCAAGAATGTTGAACTCAGCCCGCCGCAAGCAGCCATTCTCGGCCAACAAAAAAACCGCTGTCGCTAAGTAATCTCAGCGACAGCGGTTGAATTCACTGCCAACACCAAAGTGGTGCGATTCGCGAGCAGTCAGGCTGCTTAGTAGCGGCCTCCGCCGTATCCACCGCCGCCGCCACCGCCTCCGCCGTATCCACCGCGGCCACCACCACCGCCGCCTCCGCCGTAGCCGCCGCGTCCACCGCCGCCGCCACCACCGCCGAAGCCCTTATTCTCTTTCGGACGAGCTTCATTGACCGTCAGAGGACGACCGCTGAAGTCCTTGCCATGCAGTCCGCTGATCGCGGCTTGAGCTTCCGAATCGCTCGACATCTCGATGAAGCCGAAGCCCTTCGAACGACCGGTCTCACGATCTGTGATGACCTGTGCCGCAGACACCGTACCGTGCTGCGAGAACAACTGCTGCAGGTCACTGTCGCTTGTGGTGTAGGGGAGATTTCCGACGTACAACTTCTTACCCATGAGGGTCTCCTAAAACCCCGTCCTTCGCTTCAACTTCCCAACACGGTCAGTGACTACAGACGGCAAACCGAAAACAGACTCTGTCAAAGCACACTCACCCGACAGCTCGTCTCTACCAAACGCGGGCAACTTGTAGATTCGCCGCGCCGTTGCGTCCAGACCCACGAGCGTCTGCGACTGTAATCTTCTCAAGAGACTTTCTTCTTGATCAGCGCTTGTAGGCGCAGCGTCGGCCAGCTAGCAACAAAGTTCGTTGTAAGAATCAGTACATAGCCGATCCGCGTGCCGAAGCACTCACCAACAGTTGCCGCAGTCAGCCAAACCGGCCGTCGCACCGAGATAAAAGTAAGCCTCAGCGCCCGCATCAGCATGCGGCGATGCCAGTTGAATTGGCTGCCGCGTATAGAGGCCAACGTCGATGCATTCCTCGCGATCAAGCTCTTTGAGGCAGCGTTCATCGACATCCCACAACTCGCCTTCGATCGCGAGTCCATCGGTCACAGCGAGCAACCCCGGATACTCGCCGCAGTTGACCATCCGATAATTCGGCTCAGTCCGAGCTGCTCCGAGAAAGCATTGCCCATCGAGAAAGCGGGCTCGGCAGTGCCCGCGTTTGAGAGTTCCGTAGACGAAGACTCGCATGTCATGCCTTGATGAGTCGGCCAAAGAGAAGACGCAATCATGCCGCTGACGTTTGCCCGCACGCTCTACAGATCGCCCCACTCCGCCGGAGTATCCGGCGCCTGATTCCAACTATTCCAAACGCGCCAAAACTCCGGCATCTCGCCCCCATAGGTACCGAGTGCGAGATCAAACAGATCGCCCATCGTCATACCAACAAGCTCCGATTCAAGCCGTCCCGCGTTCTTGGCGAGATCACCAATCGCCGTCTTCAACGCAGGAGATGCAGACTTCGGGTTATAGACGTGATCCGCAGTGTCTTTCATAAGTGCCAGCTTTCGATTCGTGTGAGGACGACAATTCCAACAGAGCCCCGCCGCCTGATGTAGCATTTCTTCCACAACTCCGCACGCAGAGCCGTCTCTCGTAGCATGGACCTCCAGTCCGTGCTGCCTTTGGGACCGTCCGACCTTCATCATTCAGTCGTCGTCCCCGACCGCTTCTCAACCGGAGCCAGTCAACCAATCAACATCGACTCGCTGCCGCCCCCTGCCGAATCGCCGACTAAAGATCCGCGTCATGCCCTGAAGAAATTATTCCACCGCAAAAACAAGAGGCTCCTCATCAAACCGCCCCTCGCAATCGCCTGCCTCAATAAACCGCATCGCTCGAACTTCAATCAGAGAGGCGTTCAACGCCATTCACAGAAAAGCCTTGCCACCACAAGTTGACCTGCACCGATCAGAGCCACACGAATTGAGTGCGACCAATTCGCATTGGATTCGATTCGACAGATCAATGACGGTTAGTTGAAGTCACCCCATGCCCCAACTAGAACCCCGCCCACAAAAGCCGGGCAATTAACTCAGCGGCTAGAGTGCCATCTTCACACGGTGGAAGTCACTGGTTCGAATCCAGTATTGCCCACTGAACACGGCTGCATGTTTTCGCATGCAGCCGTTTCCTTTTGCACGGTCACGACTTGCGTCAGATGACCGGTTTCGTCGTGCGAGCCCGTGCGGCTCGAAACGGCATCAAGTGGCATCACTTTTGGCATCACTACTTGAGACGTGATGGCCTTCTCGAAGTCTTCGTCGCGCACTTGTAGGTAGTGCTTTGCTGCGATGCGTTCTGTGTTGCCGATCCATTGGCAGACCACATGCAGCGGATGTTGCTCGCAAAGCTCGGTCTCTCGCGACGATCGCAGGTTCTGCCAGAGCTTTGGCCACGGTTCGACACCAGCCCGGCGAATGATCTTCTCGAACTGAGTTCGCAGATTGACCGCTCTCCAATGCCCCCATGAATCTTGAGTCGCCGCCGGTCGATGCTTCGAGATAACCCACTCGGCACCGTCTTCGGCTTGCTCCCAAACGGCTTCCAAATGCAGCTTCAGCTCGGGAAAAATCGGCACCCATCGAAATGACCGACCTTGATGATGCTCGGTCTTTGGCGACGTCACCTTCATTCGGGACTTCTCCCAGTCGATGTCCGCCCATTTCAGACTTAACGGCTCGCTCGGGACTCGCAGCCCGCCAAACCGTGAAAGCGCAATCAGCAGCCGCCATTCAGCGTCAGGCGCAGCGTCGATGACTGCGGAAATGGTTTCGCGGTCAATGAAGCGTTGTCGCTCGGCATTGATCTTCGTAGTTGCTGCGAGGTCTTGAAACGGGTTCGAGCTTATGAGTCGATGCCGAACCGCAGACCGGAAGAAGGTCTTCGCTAAGCCACAACGACGATTGATCGTCGCGTCCGACAGCTTTTCGCGTTTGAGGTATCGGCGAAACTCATCCGCGTCGCCTTCAGTGACGTCGGCCACGAGCTTCTTGCTGCCAATGCAGTCCAAGAGATTGCGAACTGTGTGGGAATAGAAGGTCATCGTTCCTGCCTTCACGTCGGTTCGACGTTCAAGGTACTCCGCCAGGAACTTCCCCAACGTCATGCCGCCCGTGTCCGCAGACTCCGCCGCTTCAGTCGATGCTTTGACGCGCGGCTCGATGAGGTCCGTCTTCGCGAGCTTGTCGTAGAACTCATCGGTCA
>CAZNMS010000092.1:0-23247 GCA_964573505.1 uncultured Planctomycetaceae bacterium
AGGGGTCGGGTCTACGAAATTTCTAAATTGGCGGGAAAGAAAGTCGATCAGCGATGTAACTCTTCCTCCCGCCAATTTCGAAATTTCGCAGACCCGACCTCGGTGTTTCGCCCGGCCTTTAACTCGATGACTTCGAGGGTTCGATATGCCAACAACATTCACTCACCGCTCAATGCTGCTGCCGCTGATGGGCTGCGTCTTCGCGCTCGCGTTGCAGGCGATCGCGCAGTGCGCTGACTTGCTTGAACTCGTCAGTAACGACGTTGCGGCGTGCGTGCGTTTGCAGCGAGCGAAAGAGCAAGCGAAGCAACTCGAAGCGTCCGAGCTTGCTGCGCGGCTTGCGAGCAGTTCGTTCTTCTCGTCATGGCGCGCGGGGCATGAGTTTCAAAAGCTCGTTGAAGCAGAGGCGGCAATTCGTGCTCTGAGTGGCAAGCCGGTGCGTGCGACGCTTGAGGAACTGCTCGGGCAAGATGTCGTCGTCGCAATGTCGTTGCAGCCCGACGGCAAGCAGTCGTTCGTGCTGCTGCTCAACGCTGAGAGTGCTGACGCGCTGCAAGCCGGGCTCAAGTTGTGGCAGCAGCTTGATCAATTCGAGTCGTCGAAGTTGTCGCATCGCGACCGCGAGTATGTCCGCATCAAGAAAGTCAGCGGCAACGAGTCCGTCTTCTATGCCGCGTTCGAAGCGACGCTCGCGCTGTCTGAAGACGAAGCGCTGATTCGTCGCACGCTCGACTTGAAGGCAGACGGCAAACACGAGTCGCTCAGTGCGAAGCGCGAGATTCAGCCGGCGCTGAAGCGAGGCACGGACCGAGATCTCGTCACCGTGCATCTCAATCCTCGCGCATGGGACGCGACGCTCGGCAAGCTTCGCGCCGATTGGCCGCCGTTGAGTCGCGCTGTTTGGCAGCGGACCGAATGGCTCTCGCTGCGATTAGTTACCGGCGACGACCTCAAGTTTTCAGCGGCACTCGACTACGGCGGAGCCGAGACGCCTCAATGGTGGCAGCAACTGGTGAGTGCCGACGCAGCGACCGATTCAACGCTCGGTGTCATTTTTCCGACACCCTCGTTGTTCGCCGCTGCGGGTCGCATTCGCACTCAGAATATGGTCGACGCCGCAAAGGCGGTGACGGGCGGAAAGCCGGCGGGCAACGAAGCAGAACGAGCCCGACGCATCGCACGCGGCATGCTGCTCGGACTCGATCCGCTCGATGACGTGCTGCCGCAACTCGGCCCTAATTGGTCGGGAGCGATCGTGCCGCGAGCGACAAAAGACGCTGCGTTTCCGGTAGATGGAGTCTTCGTGCTCGAACTGCGTCCGGCAGCGAAGACCGGCAAGCAACCGGTCGATACGGCCCTCGATAACGCACTCAACGCCGCGCTCAACATGATTGCCGCGCTGCAGAACTCGAAGGATCCGCGCGAGGTTGCGATCGTCAGTCAGAAGAGCGTCGACGGCACGACGCTGCGTGCGGTCGGGCCGCTCGGAGTCTTTCAGCCGAGCGTTGCGGTCTCGAATCGCTTCCTGGTTGTGAGCAGCTCAGCGGATCTCTGCGAGCGAACGTTGCTCGACCTCAAGGCACCGAAGGCGAGCAGCGAGAGTTCGACGATCGCGGGACAACGCTGCGTCGCGAACATTCAAGCGGTTCGCACACTGCTGACCGAACGCCGCGAGTGGTTCCTCAAGCAAGCAGCCCGCGACAAAGTCCCGACCGAAGAAGCCGCTCGACGACTTAAGGACGCTGACGAACTGCTGAGCTTGCTCGACGGTGCGTCTGTCGCGCTCAGTGGCGATAGCAAGCTGCTCGAACTGACGATCGGCGTGACTGCGCAGAAACGCTGAATCTTGGAGTGCTCCGGCTTGACGGAGCCCTCCAACTATTGTCGCTTGAAGTCGATCATCGCGGACGGTTGGCACGCAGGCTCAGGCGGATGTTTGGATGTTGCGCAGCTTTGGTGTCTTTTCCCCGAAGGGGATTTGGAAATTAGCCTCGGGCAAGCGACCAACGAGAGCGCCGCCCGAGGAAAACATCAGTGGCGAGTCGTGCCCTGAAAGGGCACCGGAAGGTGTCACAACTCTTCCAGTGCCCCTGCAGGGCACGTCCCCATTTCTCGTTTTCCTAGGGCGGCGCTCACTTCGTGAGCTTGCCCTAGGCTGATATCCGTCGCCCCTTCAGGGCGAAGACCAGAATTGCTCAACATCAAAGGGCGGATGCGAAGAACGATTAGCGGCGGATCTTGGCCTTCGATCCCGCTTGTATGGAGATAGGAATTCAAGCGACAAGAGTCGGAGGGCTTCGTCGAGCCGAAGCACTCCAAGAACTCACTCGCCGAAGCACACGATGCTCGCGGTGTAGCCGTGAATGTAGTTCTTGTTACCGACGGGGCCGAGTTCCCCTGCCGCGAAGAAACCGGCGAGCGGGATTGGGCCGAGCTGCTGACGGATCGTCGCGGCGTCGTGATGAGACTCGGGAAACAGCCGCGTGCCGCGACCGTTGCAGCTAAAGAGCAACGCGCCCTGCGTCGCGCCGAGTTCAGCTTTGTGACGACTCAGCATCGCATTCATCTCGTCGTGCGCCGCAGTCGCGTCGCGCACATGCAGACGCACGGTCTGACCGACTCGCACGAGACTGCCGACGGCGATCGCGCCCGATGCCGTATCGCCGCCGAGAATGTTGGCGATCAAGTAGTCGCCGAGAGTGAATGATTCCTTGTGCTCGTTGATGACCAGTCCGAGATGCGGACCAGCTTGCAGCAGTGCTTGATCGTGCTCGGGCAATGCCCCGTAGACCTCTTGCAATCGGACGAGCGCCGGCTTGCCGCCGAGTTCTTGCACGATGTTCTCGCGGGCCTTCGTGATGACGTAGTTCGGTCCGACCGGGCGACAACCTTGCGACACAATCGCGGTGACTCGCGGCCCGCCGAAGATGCCGACTCCGACCGCTCCGTCGCCAAAGACTTCCGAGTTGTAGAAGACAACGTTCTGACCGGGACCGCGTCCGCCACTCGCCATTCCGCCGACGAGCGGAACGCCGGGTATTTCTTCTTCCAGTCGTCCGATGATGGCATCAATCGGAGTGGTATGCGGCTCACCAAAGAGCAGCACCGCGCGCGGGTCGCGCTGCTCAGCAAGCTCGTCGGGCCATCCGCTCGTCATCAGTCCGTCAGGAGTCGCTTCAAACGTCACATGAAACGGAATGAGCGTCGCGCCCGGCATAACCGCCGACCAAACACTGAAAGCAGCTCGGCCTTCGACTTCCTTGCTTCCGCCAGCAATGAACTCGCCGCCGCAGCCAATGAGGATCTTCGACCGCAACCGCGAGCGCAGATCAGACGCGAGTTCGGCAAACGACGAGCGATGATGGTGCGAAACAAAGACAACCGTGAGATCCGGCTGCTGACCTTTGAGATCTCGCTGAATCGAATCGCAAACTTCGTCGATGGCAGCATCAGTATCAGCACTCAGAGAAAGTGCGGCGGCATAGGGCATGAGAAGAGTCTCAGAAGTGAAATCAAAGAAGTGAACGCGGGCCGTCTTGTAGCTCGTCAATCGTCAAAGCGTTTGGGTGTCTTCATCGCCAATTCTCAACTTGTAGATCCGGAACGCGGGAGAACTCACCGGTGTTGCTCGTGACGAGAATGAGCTGATGCGTGCGACAGATCGCAGCGATCTTTAAGTCATTGGGTCCGATGACGCGTCCCCCTGCTTCGAGAAAGCTTCTGATGTCTGCGTAGTGCCATGCGGCTGCGTCGTCGAAGGAGAAGGAGCGGTGACGATCAAAGATGAGTTGCAGGCGATTCAGACGGTCTTCGCGATTCGTATAGCGGTTTGCACCGTGCCAAAGTTCGGCCTTTACGATCGAGCACAAAACGACTTCGTCGTCAGTGCATTGAGCTAGCCGAGAAACGAGTCCGAAGTTGCCGGGCTTCAAGAGATCGATCCATGCATTCGTATCAAGCAGCCATCGCATCACCATTCCTCCCGCTTTTCGAACTCACCTTGCGGAGGCCGCTCAAAGGGTTCTGATCCGAATGATCCAGCGATACTTAGGATGAAGTCTCGATAGGACGTTCGGTCTTCAGTTGCGGGAGTTCCGCCGTTGCCGCTTCTCGCCTGCACGGTCACTTCGACTGCGGTCCCCTCGGGCCAGTTGATCGGTTCATTGAGTTCGAGTCGCCCGTTTCGAACGACACCGGTCAGAGCTTGCATGTTGAGTCCTCCAACAACTCTTGCTGTTGAGTTGAAACGCCGCCGAAATGCTTGCCAATCTCGCTAACGACTTCGTACTCGTTCCCAAGCTCTGCTTGGGAACGAGCCTTCGAGAAGCTCTTGCTTCGAGTCTTATGAAACTTGCTGGCTGCGCAGCTTCGGATGTCAGCCAGAACCGTACTAACTCATGTGCGAGTTCTTACATCGATGCGGCATGCTCCCTCTGACAGAGGACACGGGAAGCAGGAGCTTCTCGACGCTGCGTTCCCAAGCAGAGCTTGGGAACGAGTGCGCTTCGATGCCACTAGCCTTCGGAGTAAGGCGTCGTCAGGCGGAACTGAGGGTTCTTGTCGAGATACGCGCCGATGCGATCGGTGCGAGCAAACGCTTGTGGCAAGAAGTCGATCGCTTTCTGGATCTTGTCGTTCGTCTCGGCACAGCTAAATCGCAAGAAGCCCGAGCCTGCTTCGCCGAAGCACTCGCCGCCGAGGCACGCAACGCCGTAGTTGTCGTCCGCGCCTTCCAGCAAGTAGAGCGCGAGACCGTGACTCTTGATGCCGAGCTTGTTGCAGATCGGAGCAACGTTCGGGAACACATAGAAAGTCGATGTCGGATCGAGCGTCTTGATGCCCGGAATCTGATTGAGGCCATTCGTCAACAGCACGACTTTCTCGCGGAACTTCTGCATGACGGCATCGCGTTCGGCGGAGTCTCGTTCGAGTGCCGCTTTGCCGGCCAATTGTACGATCGGCGGAGTGCATGACAGCGTTGTGTTGACCATCTTCGACGTTGCATCCGCGATCGCATTGCCCGCGACGCAGAAGCCGAGGCGCCAGCCGCTCATGCTGTAAGACTTGCTGAAGGTGTAGGCCGCCATGCACTGATCCATCATGCCCGGTTGTTCGAGCAACGATCGATGTCGGCCCTTCCAAACCATGTGGCAATAGGGCTCGTCGCTGAAGATGCAGACGTTCTTTCCGCGCACGAGATCCGCGATGTCGCGCAAGTCTTGCTCAGTCGTGACGCCGCCCGTCGGGTTATGCGGCGAGTTCAGCATGATCGCCTTCGGTGACGGATCGGTCTTCAAGAAGTGTTCGATGTCCGAGACGAGCGGTCGGAATTCGTTGCTCTGCTTGAGCGAGGCATAAACCGGTCGAGCACCGCGCCGCAGAATGTTCGGCACATACGTCGGGAAGTACGGACTGAAGACGAGGCAGCCATCTCCCGGATTGAGAAACGCTTCGCAGAAGAACTGCTCGAAGACTTTCGCACCCGGAGCAACGACGACGTTCGAAGCAACAGCGGGGATCGAGAACTCGGACTTCACGAAGTTCGCAGCGGCCTCGCGAAACTCCGGCAAGCCGGGCGACGGGCAATAGTGAGACTGATTGTCGGCAATGGCTTTCGCGCCGCTTTGCTTTGCACTGGCCGTGCTATCGAACGGGCTATCGCCAATCTCGAGTTCGACGACATCTTTGCCTTTGGCTTTGAGCTGCTTCGCGACCGCCAAAACGGTGAAGGCAGTTTCGACATTCAGACTTTTGGCGAACTCACTGAGTTGAACGGACACGAGCAGTGCTCCTTGAAGAGGGTGAATCGAAAACGTGACTGAATCAGCGGGCGGACTTTTAGTCCCGCAGATTCAGACTGTCATGAGAGTCGGAACGACCTCAATCGTACTACTAGGTCGCGATTTCTTGTCGGCTTCCGCGCATTGTAGGACGCGTTACATAGTCGCCTTTCGCTCTGCGAAAGGGATTGTCGGCTTTTGCTCCGCAAAAGCTTCCTTTCGCGGAGCGAAAGGCGACTATCGGATGCGGCTTCGCTGCGGCGTTGATTCCGCTCCGACGCGTTCCCCAGAGGGTCGCGGTTAAACGAGCCTGCGAGTCTTGACGCGATTGCTAACCCAATCGACCGAACTGCCGATCGAGTTCTTGTTGCGACAGCGTGAGTGCTGTCGGGCGTCCGTGAGGACAGTGATGCGCGTCATCAACGAGATGCCGTTGAGCGAGCAAGCTGTCGATCTCTTCGGGAGTCAGCCGCTGCCCCGATTTGATCGCCGCTTTGCACGACATCATGTGCAACATCGCATCGAGCAAGTCGCGGCGCGTCGGTTGTGCTTCGAGCGTCTCAAGCTGCTCAGCGATGTCTCGCATGAGCCGCGCTAAGTTGCCGTGCTTAATCATCACCGGATGCCGGTTGATGATGACGGTGTTCGCTCCGAACTCTTCAACGCCGAAGCCGAACTGACTGAGTAATTCTTGATACTCGATCAACATCGACGCTTCGCGCGCGGTTAGTTCGGCCATCTCCGGAATCAGCATGTGCTGCGATTCGACGGTGCCATTTAAGACGCGCGGCCGCAGGTACTCGTACATGATCCGCTCGTGCAGCGCGTGCTGATCAATGATCTGCAAGCCTTTGTCGGTCTCGGTGAGGATGTAGCAATCCATCACCTGCATCGCGCGCACGCCGGATTGTCGACCGCCCGAAACGTAGCCCCCGTCGTCGGCTGTCGGTCGCGCCGTCAATCGCTGAGCCGCTCGTTCCAATCGAGACGCCGATGATGCAATCGCCGATTGAGCCGCCTGCACTTCCCACTTCCGCTGCTCGTCAGCTTCGAGTGCGTCTTCGCTTGTCTCGTCGTCTTGATCGTCGGCGTTGTCGCGAGCCGCCTCACGTTCTTGAAAGAACGCTGCCGCCTCTTCTTCCGTCTCGGGCAATGCGGTTGCAACGGACTTCGCAAACGGCAACTCGCGCACGGCAAGCCCGCCCGCATCGTTGCGCGACGAGCGACCTCGCTCGGACGCGATCGACCATGTTGTGACGGGCGGCGGAGCTTCATCGAGTTCATCGGACTCGACGGCTTGAGTGACTTGCTTATCAACCCACTCACTGAGTTCCGACTGCATCTCGCGCACGACGGGTTCGTCGTCGTCATCGCTCGCCGGAGCAGCGTTCTTTGAGGAACCACTCTTCGCAGAGACCTTCAACTCCGAGTCGAGATCCATCGTCAAGAACTTCGACCGCAGCATCGACAGCAATTGCCGATAGATCTGCTGACTGTCGACGAAGCGCACTTCGATCTTCGTCGGATGCACGTTGACGTCGACGAGACTCGGCAGCATGTCGAGAAACAAAAAGCAGATTGGCTGCCGACCGACCATCAGCAAGCCGCGATAGGCTTCGGTGAGTGCATGCTGAATCGCGCGGTCTTGAAACCATCGTCCGTTAAGGAAGAGGTACTGCCACTTGCGGCTCGGTTTGTTCTGACTCGGATGCGCGACATAGCCCCAAATTTTGAGCCCCTGCGATTCGCTCTCGACCCAAATGAGTTGATCGGCGAGTGCGTTGCCGAAGAACAGTCGCAGTCGGTCAATGAGTTTGTCGGTCGGCGGCAGATCAAACACTTTGCGACCGTTATGCCGCAGCACGAGATGCATGCGCGGGTTCGCGAGCGCGATGCGCGTGAAGTGCTCGGTGATGTGCCCGAACTCAGTCGACTTCGTCTTGAGGAACTTCCGTCGCACCGGAGTGTTCGCAAAGAGATTGCGAATCTCGATCGACGTCCCTTGAGGCGCGCCGCACGGAGTGACTTCACCAATCGCCCCGCAATCAACGAGCAGTTCGTTACCCGTAAGAGCTTCGCGCTGCCGACTCCTCAAACGGAAGTGGCTGACTTCCGCGATCGACGCGAGTGCCTCGCCGCGAAAGCCCATTGTCTGAATATGAAAGAGATCGTCGGCGTTACGGATCTTGCTCGTCGCATGACTGGCGACCGCGAGCAGCATGTCGTCGGGATGAATGCCTTCACCGTCGTCAGTGATCTTGATGAGTTCCGAACCGCCGTCGCCGATGTCGACTTCAATATGAGTCGAGAGCGCGTCGATGCTGTTTTCGAGTAGTTCTTTGACGACGTTCGCCGGGCGTTCGATGACTTCCCCGGCCGCGATCTTATTAACGACGCTGGCGTCCAAACGTTGAATGCGAGGCATGCGAGCGAGTGCTTCCTACTGACGACACAAAAAAAGGCCGAGTCCCGATCTCAGCCGGTCGCAGAATAGGTCGCCCCAATGGTCCGCAGTAGCCAGTCAGCAGATAGCGATGCCCGACTGCGGATGTAGGAAATTCGACATTTGCCTGCGCACATCGTGAAGGGCTCGATCGCGATCCGCCGCGCATGGCTGAAGTCCCCGAAGAGAGTGGCTGCTTTGTGACATCTCTTGCTGATGGCGTTCCTGTTGTACTTGTTAATACAGCGAGAGTGCCGAGCGAGCTTGCCGGAAGACGCCTCTGTGAAAGAGATGCGAACAACGAGCACGACGCTCATCCGAGAGTTCGTGACTTATCGAAGAGCGCGCCAACGGCCGCCGATGCCTCAATTCGGACGGGTGTAACCGGCATTCCGGCGCGGTCTCCGGCGGACTTGTCCCGTCGGGACCAACGACTGACCCGCTACTCGCTCGCAGTGGTAGCGGAGCAGTCGTTGCTTCCGTCCGGACAAGCCGGACGGAGAGCGAAAAAGCCTTTGTTTTGGAGTCAAGTAGCCGACCAGTCGTTCGTCCCGTCCGGGCGAGCCGGACGGAGACGACTCAAATTCAGCGCCGGAATGCCGGCCACAACCAATTCAGACCGCGAGCCGTATAACTCGTGCTCATTGGCATTCGTCGCATCCTGAAAGGCGGCACGGACGGGAAGTCCCTGCTACGACGACATGCTCGATCAGCATTTCTTTCACCGCGAGTGAGGCCGGTCATGCTCGAACGCGAAGAGTACATCGAACAAGCATACTTCTGGCGGACGATGCGCGAGCGGATGCTCGATGGCATGCCCTCGCAAGAAATCATTTCGCAGGTGCGCGAAGAGATCTTGAGCACGACGAAGCTGCCAATGGCGCTCGACTTCTTGCTCGGTGAGGTCAAACACAAAGGCCGCATCAGCAACGCAATGGCGATGATGCCGCACTACTTCGCTCCGTTTCAGACCTACATCATGAATCGCGCCGAGGATGACTCGACCCGCTTCGACGCGGTCATCGGCTATCAAGTTTTGGAGTGCGAAGCGGCTTATCGCGCGGCCGAAAACGTCGCACCGGCGGGACTATTTCTGTTTCAGTTCGAGTGTCTCGCACGCAATCGGCTCGGCTACGAAGACGGCATGCGAGCGATGGTGCAAGACCCAATCTACGACGCCGTCTGGCGCGAATGGATTACTCGTCTGCGTCTGGCGCTCGGGACGGCTGAACTGTGCGAGTTGATCTATCGGCGTTCTGAATTCGCGGTCGAAGAGAAGCGCCGCGCGGAACGTGATCCTCTTTGGCAGCCGAACGTGCCGATGTTGTTCGGCATTCGAGAGGGACGCATTGCGAAAGCCAACTTCGGCAAAGATCCGCTCTACATGTTTGCGGCGTTGCAGCGACAACTGAGTTATCCCGTTGTCCCGAAGCCGAAGCCGAAGTCTGAAGAGCGAGTGATTCATCCCGTCATTGAGCAGCGCTTCCAATTGCTGGAGAAGCGATTGCTGATCGTCGAGCAAGAGGCGAAAGGCGGGCTTGATCTGACTCAGTTCTATGTGAAGCCCGATGCCGCGCACGGCGAGTGAGTTTGATGCGCGACTCGGTTTCGTCGCTGTAGATCAGTGGCAAGAATGCGCGCCTCGGGCCATGACGTAAGGCTCAACGAGCATTCGGCGAATGCATTGCCGATGCAGTGCATCGGCATCATCGAACTGCCTGAGTGAGCTGACTTCGTTGAGATCCTACTTTCGTAACTTCAGCGCGCCGTGCTCATCTTCGTAGCCGAAGTCGTCAGACTTCGGACGCAGTCACCGCAGCCCCGAAATCGGACGATTTCGGCTACGGTCAAGTGCAGTTGCACCGCGTTAGGAATCGGCATGACGAACCTCGAACGACTTCAACAGTTTCTGGCAGCGAAATCGATCGGCGCGATGCTGCTCACCAATATGGCCGCGATTCGATGGGCGACGACCTTCAGCGGTTCGTTTGCCGCAGCGATCGTGACCCCGACTGGCGGCTGCTTCATCACTGACAGCCGCTACAAGATTCAAGCAAAGGAAGAGTGTCGCGACCTCGCGATTCGTTCGTTCGCGAGCCCGCAACGCTTTGAGGAGTTCCTCAAAGAGATCATCTGCGAGCACGGCTTCGCTCAGATGCACTTCGATCACAATCATGCGACCGTCGCGACGCTCGCCAAATGGCGCGAGTTGATGCCGAACGTCGAGTTCATCGCGATCGACGATCCGGTCGATCTGCTGCGGATGAATAAGGTCGAAGACGAGCTTGCACGAATTCGCGCGGCTTGCCGCTTCACGGAGCAGTGCCTCGAAAAGCTATTGGCTCTTGTGAAGCCCGGCGTCACGGAGCGGCAACTTGTTTGGGCGTTTGAAGACATGCTGCGACCGGTTGATGGCTCGCTCGCGTTTCCGCCCATCATCGTCGGCGGACCGAGAACCGCTCGACCGCATGCAACTTCTGGTACACGCGCCTTCGAACCCGGCGACTTCATCACGTTCGATATCGGCGTGCGGCTCAACGGCTACTGCAGCGACATCACTCGCACGGTCGTTCTCGGTCAGGCGTCAGCTCGGCAGCGCGAGTGCTACGAGCAACTGCTCAAAGCGCAGGTCGCGTGCATCAATGCGATTCGGCCCGGAGTGAAGGGCAAAGAGATCGACGGGCTCGCGCGGCAGATTCTCGACGAAAAGGATCTCGGCCAATACTTCGGGCACGGGCTCGGGCACGGACTCGGAGCACTGGTGCATGACAGCGGCAGACTGTCGCAGTCGAGCGATCAAGACATTGAAGTCGGGCAAGTTTGGACGATCGAGCCGGGCTTCTATATCGAAGGCTTCGGCGGAGCGCGCATCGAGGATGACATTGTTATTACCCCCACTGGCTGCGATGTGCTGACGTCGTTCCCGAAGCACTTGATCGAACTGCCATGCTGAGTGGTGTCGTAGCATGGGCTTCTAGCCCGTGCTGAATGGTGACGGCCGATCGAACGCGAACCCTAAGAGGACTCACTGATGCCGAAGCTCGGCGTGAATATCGATCATGTAGCAACGATTCGTCAGGCGCGACGGACGATTGAACCGGATCCCGTTTGGGCGGCGTCACTGGCCGAGCTTGCGGGTGCTGATGGCATCACGGTGCATCTCCGAGAAGACCGGCGGCACATTCAAGATCGCGACGTGCGCGTGCTGCGAGACACCGTGCAGGTGAAGCTGAATTTGGAGATGTCGATCGCTGAAGAGATCGTGCAGATCGCACTCGCGACGAAGCCCGGTCAAGCAACGCTCGTCCCCGAGAAACGCACGGAAGTCACGACTGAAGGGGGGCTCGACGTCATCACGCATCGAGTTCGCGTGAAGGAGGTCATCGACCGATTGCATGCTGCCGGTATCGAAGTCAGCCTCTTTATTGATGCTGATCGCGAGCAGATCGCGGCATCAAAGGAACTGGGGGCAGAGGCCGTTGAACTGCATACGGGCTGCTATGCCGATGCCGTCAATGAGACGCTGCGAGCGAAGGAACTGGCGAAGCTCACCGATGCTGGAGCATTCGCAGTGCAGAACGGTTTGCTCCTGCATATGGGACACGGCTTGACCTATCGGAACGTTATCCCGGTCGCGAGCATCCCGAACGTCTGCGAATTGAATATCGGTCACAGCATCATTGCTCGGGCCGTGATGGTCGGCTTTGAACGAGCCGTGCGCGAGATGAAAGAATTGATCTCGGTGTAGTTCAACGAGCGACTCGCAGAGCGCAGGACTCCCGCAAAGCCGGTAGCGTCCAGCAGATTTATTTCCGCTGACGTAGCGGCGTCTTTCCCCCCCCGTTCGTCGGGATCGTCTTGCCGCATGTTTGAGGAAGCAGTGGTTATGGTTGAGGTAGCAATGTCCGCGTCGTTCGAAACGAGCCGTCCTGTCGAAAGCAATGAGTTCGACTATCGCCCGGTGCCTCCATTGGCGGTCATAAGTTTGATTACGGGCATCCTCGGCATGACCGGATGGCTCACTGAGTTCGCTCTGCCGCTCGCGGCGATTGGCTGCGTCCTCAGTGTTCTGAGCCTGCGAACGTTCGTTCTGAATCCCGAAGAGTTCACCGGCAAGGTTTTGCCGAAGTTCGGTCTCGCGTTGAGCATGCTGACTCTGCTCGGCGGCACGGCATTGCATGCCTACACCTATGCGACCGAGTTGCCTGAGGGATATCGCCGTCTCAATTTCACTGCGGACATCTCGAAGAAGGGGTTCGTCACGATCGAGAACGGCACCGACTTTCATGACGACGTTAAGGAACTCGACGGCCAAAAGATCTTCATCAAGGGCTTCATGTACCCGGAAGGAAAGATCGACGGCATTCGTAAGTTTCTGTTAGTACGCGACAGCGGCACGTGCTGCTTCGGAGGTCAGCCGGCTTTGAACGACATGATTCATGTCGTGATGAAAGAGGGCGTTGCCGATGCGACTTACAGTCAGGCAATGGTCGCCGTTGCCGGTGTCTTCAAGACTGGAAACCTGCGTCGCGCGGGCAGCTTGACTCCGGCCTATGAAATTGAAGCGACACAGTTCAGCGTCGCGAAGAAGCGGTACTAAGACGATCAAGTAGCATGGACTTCCAGTCCGTGCTGTTTGCTGGATTGTTCCGAAACGCTTGCGAGTTGCCGATCAGCACGGGCTAGAAGCCCATGCTACGACGACTGGGAATTCCGCGGCTCGTCTTGCAAGCAAAGGGGCTCTTAATGAGTGAAGCTCGACATATCGGTTGCTTGTTAGTGGGACTCAGCGGAATCGTTGTCGGCTGCGGCGAAGCTCCGTCGCCCGGCGAGTTCCGCACTGTCTCGCAGTCGGATGCCAATCAGTCGCAAGCAGCGCTGAATAAGACGGTCGTAGCCGATCCGATGACGGATGACGCTCCCGCCGCGACGGCCGAACCGATGCCTGCCGACGACAAGACTTCCGAGAAGACTGTCGTAGCGCAAGACAAAGCGGCATCAGCAGTCACTGCCGAACCGGTCGCGAGCGTCACAACGCCGACGGACTCGGCGCCTGAGAAAGCTGCGGAGCCGAAGACCGCGCCAAAGTTGCTCGTCACCGAGAAAGAGTTCTCAACGACCGCGCCGGAGAACTCGCTGCGAGTCACGTTCGACGACATCGACTTAGAGAAGATCTTCGAAATCAAAGAGGTCTCAAAGGACTTGCCGCAGCACTTTCCGAAATGGCTGAAAGGTCTTGATGGTCAGCGAGTTCGCATTCGCGGCTACATGGTGCCGACCTTTCAAGCCGACGATCTCGTTGCCTTCACGCTCGCGCGGGACACATCGGCCTGCTGCTTCGGCCCGAATCCCAAAGTGAGTTACTTGATCGAAGTCAGCATGAAGAAGGGCAAGACGTCTGAGTACATCGACTATCGCCCATTCGACGTCGTCGGCGTGCTGCATGTCGGAGACGAAGTCTCTCCCGGCCGGCTCTATCAGATCGACGATGCAGTGGTCATTCGAAAATAAGCCGATTGGTACGCCGATTCGCCGCCAGTGCCGCGCCCATCCATGACTTTCAGGATCAGCCATCCGTTATGGCACTCGCCTACTCTGATCAGTCTCTCTGCAATCTGAAGTAGAGCCCCCAACCTTTCTGCATGAAGACGAACGGCACGCCTAACTCATTTGTAAGGCGTAATGGGGCTCTAGGACCGCCCGACTTTACTCCACATGTTGCATGACCGACCAAGAAACCCATCGTAAGCCAACACGAGCGGCGGAGAACCGCAACTCACAAACCCTGCCCTGCTCACAATTTTACGTGATCGATCACATTGCCGCTTGTAGCTCGAATGAGATCCGCATTAGAAGCCAACGTTGACTACTGAATTAGTCCGCACTTGCCCCATATCACTGATTCATAATCGCCGCGAAAATTCTGCAAATAAAAGGCCCTTCAATGACAAAAGTATTATCTACTTCGAATGAATGGTTTCGAGTCGGACACATTGTCGCTTCGGTATTTTTCGGGAGTTGCGTGCTAGTTGGATGCGGAGGCGGTTCGACTGATTTTGCAGTTGCCAAAGTCACTGGCAAAGTTATCTGCCAAGACCAACCGGTCGCATCAGGAGCAGTGACATTTTCACCTCTTCAGAAGGCAGGCAAGGATGGACAATCCGGTAAAGCCGCCTACGGCGAAATACAGCCTGACGGGACCTTTGAACTAAGCACTTACCAATCTCGAGACGGCGCAGTTGTTGGTCGCCACATTGTAAGTGTAGGGGAAATTGACCCGAACAAGCCGCTTCCGGGTAAGCTCCCAGCAAATCATGAAGTCGAGATAAAACCCGGCAACAACGCCATTACTTTGGAACTGAGCCCCTTAAAGTAGCCAATTCTTTCATCAATCTACCGACTCATTGAGCGGGCAATGTTTTTGCCAAGAATCGGGCAATGTAAATGCGGAGTTCCATTACATGACAGCAAAAACGCCCCGAATATTGCCAATACCCCACTTGAGCACAAAGACCTGCAACACAAAAGCCACAATAACCGGGCCGATTCAGACATGCGCACTGAAAGACGCCGCCACACAACCGTAGGGCGGCAATTTCAGCTTGAACCGCAGAGCATCGGCAGCACGGAACGATGCCGATGCAGCGACACCTCAGACACAGCCCCTGCGAGACTTTGTCAAGTTGTATTTTCCTCAAGATTAAGGAATAGATCATGATCTCACGCCGAAATCGAATCCGTGGATTCACTTTGATTGAACTGCTGGTTGTCATTGCAATTATCGCAGTTCTCGTGGCATTACTGTTACCGGCGGTGCAGCAAGCTCGCGAAGCTGCTCGGCGCTCACAATGCAAGAATAACCTCAAGCAGATCAACTTGGCCCTGCAAAATTATCACGAATCGTTCAGGGTGTTCCCAGCTAGCGCATACAAGACGCTAATCCAAGATTCATCGCCAACCACACAAAATCGGCGAGCAACTCACTGGAGCGCTATGCTGCTGCCATATATGGATCTCCTTCCAATCTACGAGGGGCTAACCTTCGGACAAGACACGCCGTGGAATAGCGGCGCAAATGGCACTGCGTGCTCAACTCTTATACCTGCCTTCAAGTGTCCGTCCTCAACCGATCAGGCGGCGTACAACGAAGATGGCAATGCCACTCGCCAAGCAAGTAATTACGCCGTAGTCATGTCGGGAGTACTTGGCAATCCGGCAGGCGCAAAGGCCGGCGAAAATCAAAATCATATGGACGACAATTTTCCGAACGATTCGCGATACGACGGGGCATTTAATCAAAACTCATACTTCTCTTCTCGCGATATTACTGACGGCATGAGCAACACCGTCGGAGTCGGCGAACGCCATCGAAATGGCGGCCGCACTGGTTATGGATATATCGGATCCGAGAACGCACAGAATAGCCACCATCACTTCAGCGGCTCGATTGGTACGATATTGAATAGCACAGATAATGGAGTCTATGGGAACGCTGGATTCTCCAGCCGACACGTCGGCGGCGTTCATTTTGGGTTACTAGACGGCGCGGTCATCTTTTTGTCGGAAAATGTCGCCGACACAGTACGACTCGCTCTTGGCTCTCGCGCAGGCAATGAAGTGAACCCTGAAATTCAATAGTCATCTTATCGCCAGATACGGGCAGGATGCAGAGCGGAGTTAGCAGCTTTCAGGATGCGGACTAGCTCGCGACGGATTGGTGTCCCGGCGCGAGCGTCATTAACCGCCGCTGCGCCCGGCCAAAGGGAGCCTTCCTTGAAGATCGCGAACATCTTCAGGACGATGGTGTCGAGTGCGACCGTCGTTGGCCCCGTTTTGAATGGCTTGCGGATCGCCTGCGAAGCCGCTTTCCGGCGGAAAGTTGTGCTGTGCCCGTTCTGATTCTGAATCAAGAAGTTCCTATGACGACCGCTACGATCGATGCTCCTCCAGTTGCTGATGTCTATCTCGAAAATGCATGGCTCGTAGCGCGAACCGCAGATGACTTCCGAGGCAAAGACATCCTCGTTCTCGACATGCAGCCGATTACGGCGCTCGTCGATTACTTCGTGATCGTCACCGCAAACAGCGTCCGACAGATGCGCGCGATGGGCGAAGAAGTGAACCGCGTGATGAAAGCTCGCGGCATGCGCAAGGCAATTTGCGAAGGCGACAATCCCGGCACAATGTGGGTGCTGTATGACTACGGCGACGTAGTGCTGCACATCTTCACGCCGCAGGGTCGCGACTATTATCGACTCGAAGAGTTGTGGTCCGACGCGCCGCGCGTTGAATGGCGTGAGCCCGGTCGCGAAGCCCGTCCGGACGATGAGTACGAGAATTACTTCGCTCAGCACTTTCAGCCGGATGACGACGAAGAAGAAGTCGACGATCACGATCCTGAGATCGAAGCCGTCATCCGCATGCTGCCGCCCGATGAGTTCGACGAAAGCCGCTACGTCGATCAAGACGATGACCCCGCGAATCAGTAACGCGCGGCGAGCGACGAATCAGCCTGCGTGCGTCCGAGGCGGCGCTATCTGATGAGCCCGCGCGAGTGCGATCGAGTTCATGAGCACTCGGGCTGTCTGCGAGATCGAGCGGGACCGACGGCAAGTCGGTCCGCTTCAGCAACCTCGTAGTGAAATAAATCTGACAGCGAGGTTTCGCGCGAGTGCGGGCAAGTGGCGAGCGATTGCTGGCGCCCGGGCGACTGGCAGAGCGGACGCTTTCGCAGCAGAACTGCTCGTCGTTCTGATTCGTCGCGGGCTCATGATCGCAATCCGCAGAGATGTCGATTTCTGGTCGAGCACTGCAGCCGACCGTTTTCCTCAACTTCGAACGAAGCCACTGACATGAGCATCCTCACCGAACTTCGAAATCGGTTTCGCCCCGTCTTGTCCGAGCTGACCACTGATGTTGAAGCCGCTCTCGGGACAGTACTGCGAGCACAAGACGGCAAGTTCGGCGACTTTCAGGCGAACTGCGCGATGTCATTGGCAAAGGCGCTCGGCAAGCAACCGCGTGAGATCGCCACTCAGATCGCTGAGCGAGTTGTCGTTGATGATCTCGCTGAGAAGCCGGATGTCGCCGGACCGGGCTTCATCAATGTTCGATTGAAGGACTCATGGATTGAGGATGCGGCAACGCGATTGGTCAACGACGAGCGTCTCGGACATCAGCCGCTTGCCGCGAAGAAGTACGTCGTCGACTACTCGTCGCCGAACGTTGCGAAGCCGATGCACGTCGGGCATCTCCGCAGTTCAGTGATCGGCAATGCTCTCGATCGTGTGCTGCGATTCGTCGGGCATGAAGTCGTCTCCGACAATCACATCGGGGACTGGGGCACTCAGTTCGGGATGATCATCTTCGGCTTCAAGAACTTCGTTGATGAAGCCGCCTACAAGCAGCAGCCTGTCACCGAACTCGCGCGGCTGTATCGGCTCGTGAATCAGTTGTGCGACTATCACGACGCGAAGGCCGAGTTGCCGAAAGTCACTGCTCGAATCGCTCAGCTCGAGAGTCAGATTCAACAACTCGAAGCCAGTGGCGGCGATGCGAAGCAACTCAAGCAACAACTCAAGAAGCCCCGTGCCGAGTTCACCGAGCAGCAAGACTCACTCAAGAGTCTCAACGGAAAGATCGCGGCGATTGAGAGCAGTCCGGAACTCAGCAAGCTCGCCGCTGCTTATCCTGAGATCGCCGTTCAAGCGCGTCTTGAAACCGCGAAGCTGCACGGCGGAGATGCCGAGAATCAACGCCTATGGAACGAGTTTATGCCGGAGTGCCTGCAGGCGTTGCAGGGCGTCTATGACAAGCTCGGCATCACGTTCGACAAAGCGCTGGGTGAGAGTTTTTACAACCCGTACCTCGCAGACGTTGTGACGAAGCTGCAATCCGGCGGACTCGCGACCGAGAGTGATGGCGCTGTGTGCGTTTTCTTACCCGGCAACGATGCGCCCTTCATCGTGCGTAAGAAGGACGGTGCCTTCACTTATGCGACGACCGATCTTGCGACGGTTCAATACCGCGTCGAGCAGTTCGGTACGCAGGTCATGCTGTATGTCGTCGACACTCGGCAGAGCGAGCATTTCAAACTGCTCTTCGAAACCGCGAAGCGAATGGGCTACGGCGACGTCGAATTCCATCATGTCAATTTTGGCACGGTGCTCGGCAACGACGGTCGGCCTTTCAAGACGCGAGCGGGCGATACTGTCGGACTTGAGAGCTTGCTCGATGAAGCCGTTTCGCGCGCGTTCTCGATCGTCTCTGAGAACGCTCCCGATCTCGATGACGCCACAAAGCGAGCGGTCGCGGAAGCGGTCGGCATCGGCGGCATCAAGTACGCCGATCTGCATCACAACCGAGAGAGCGACTACAAGTTCGATTGGGACAAGATGCTCTCGATGTCGGGCGATACGGCGACCTACATCCAATACGCGAACGCGCGGATGAACGGCATCTTGCGAAAGGGCAATGTTGATCGAGCAGCATTGCGAAGCGGCGGTGCTCGCGTGCGACTGACGCATGCGTCCGAACGCTCGCTCGTGCTGCAACTCTTGAGCTTCGAAGACGCCGTCAACGGAGTCGTTGCGGAACTCAAGCCGAACTTGCTGGCGCATTACCTCTTCGAAACGGCCAATCGCTTTACGACGTTCTACAACGATTGCCCAGTGCTTAACGAAACCGACGCCGCCATTCGCACGAGCCGCCTGCTGCTCTGCGACCTCACTGCGAGAACGCTGTCGCTCGGTCTCAATCTGCTCGGCATCGCTGCGCCGAATCAGATGTAGCAGCGCGAGTTGGCCTTTCGAGCTTGTCAGAGAGGATCGCAAGAATGCGCGGTTCGCTCTGCGAACCAACGTCTGCTGCTGAAAACTGTCGTCATTCATCATGCTTGAGAGCGTTGGTTCGCGGAGCGAACCACGACTATCCATGACTCGAACCGCCTCGGTGCTATCACCGCGACGAACGCCATCTGAGAGCACTCCCCGCTCGCAATGTGAGTTCAAGAACTCGCGATCGTGAGTCCCGAGCAACACAAACTGCGCGTCAAGTTTTGAGCCTCGGCCAATCCAATTTCGAAGCTGGGAAATGTAAGAGTTGTCACACAAAGGCACGAAAGCATGAGGTGAGTCGCTCCGCGACTCGCACCACTTGAAATTCAAGACTTGAAGTTGCAGCAGGCTCCCTTCAGTTCCTCGGCTCGCTGCCGCAATCCTGTGTGAGTTGGGAACACAGATTGAGTTCTATGTTCTTCATCCGCGTGAGACACATCCGTGTGCGAAGCTGAATTGCCCAAAGACTTCGCACACGGATATTTCCCACACGGATAAGACGCGCCGTAACCAACCTGTGTTTCGTAATGGCGTAATCCGTTCGATGAGTTCCCGAAGAGCTACTCATCAACGCCGAGCGTGTTCGCTCTGACCTTTGCCTTTTCGCACGGAAGCTTTGCACTGTGATTCGCATTCTGTTCGTGATTCCGACTCTCGATCGTTCCGGAGCTGAGAAGCAACTGACGCTCTTAGCGACGCAGTTACCGCGCGATGAGTTCGAAGTGGACGTGGTCGCACTCACGCGCGGCGGGCCATATCTCGAAGTCCTTCAGGAATGCGGCATCCCGGTCACGTTGATTCGCAAGCAATGGAAGTTCGACCCGTTCGCGCTCCGGCGGTTGAAGCGCGTTATCGACGAGCGGGCTCCTGACATCATTCATACATGGCTGTTTGCCGCGAATGCCTATGGCCGACTGGCGGTCGAGAAGAACGCGAAGCCCGCTGTCATCGTTTCCGAACGCTGCGTCGATTCTTGGAAGCAACGCTGGCAGTTATGGCTCGACCGCAAGCTCATCCCCCGCACAACAAAGATGATCGGCAACTCGCAAGCGGTTGCAGACTTCTATGCGGATCTCGGTGTTCCGCGCGAGCGACTGATTGTGATTCGAAATGGCGTCGGCTTACCCAGAAAGACGACCCGCACGCGCGAGGACGTGCTTACTGAGTTCAAGATCCCGCGCGAGGCGCAGGTCGTGACTTACATCGGTCGGCTCGCTCCGCAGAAGCGCGTTGAAGACTTGCTATGGGCCTTCGCGCTGCTGAGGAACATCAATGAGAGCGACGTGCATTTCATCGTTGCCGGTGATGGTCCGTCGCGCGCGTCGCTCGAACGGTTTGCTCAGAAGATTGGCTACGGAGATTGGGTGCGGTTCGTCGGACATCGCGATGACACTCACGAAATTCTCGGCGCATCAGATGCCTTCTGGTTAGCGAGCAGCTTCGAAGGGCAGTCGAACAGCTTGATGGAAGCAATGTCTGCCGGAGTGCCAGTTGCGGTCAGTGACATCGCACCGAACCGCGAATTGGTCGAGCACCTGCATTCGGGACTCATCGTCCCAATGGGCGACCGTCCGGCTTTCACGCATTCCGTGCAGCGACTGCTGAGCGAGCCCGAGTTCGCACGCGAACTGGCGGACAATGCTCGAACGCGAATGGCTGCCGACTTCAGCATCGACCGAATGGTCGCCGAGCACGCGCGGGTCTATCGCGAAGTCGTAGCGGCCCGTCGCTAGTTGATCTTCAAGAGCGCCTCGCGCCGCGTCATACGATGGCCGCCCTCGGCCGTCTGCCTTAATGCGGCGCACTAAACTCACACCTCACGCGCGACCTCACATAGTCGCGCCTCGACGTCTCATTTCCCGACGAACTGCGTCCCCGCCTTGCAAGCATGAACTCATCCGCCTTCGGCCAATTGCTTCACCACTTGCAGTGCCTCCGAGACGTGCTTCGCTGCGTTGAGTTGCGAATTAAAGACCAGTCGCACGATCCCCTCGCGATCGATGACGTAGGTCACGCGTCCGGGGAAGAGGCCCATTGTTTTTGGGACTCCGAAGGCTTTGCGTCTCGATCCGTCTTCGTCGGCTAATAGTAGAAATGGCAGCTTTCGCCGCTCGGCAAATTCTCGGTGTTTATTATTCGAGTCGCTGCTGATACCGATGACGACCGCGCCCGCTTTGAGGAACTCCTCGTAGCTATCGCGGAACGAGCAGGCTTGCGTCGTGCATCCGGGAGTGTCGTCCTTTGGGTAGAAGTAGACGACGACCGCCTGCTTGCCTCGGTACTCCGCGAGATCGACTGATTGCCCGGTATGAGCAACGCCAGCGAGCGACGGTGCTCGGTCTCCAACCTTGATCCCTGACATGACAAATTCACTCCAGAAGAAAACACCGATCAAACAGCCAACGAACAACAGCAACCACATTCGCCGAGATCTCGCCCAATTTCGCGGTCGTATCCGCAATGACTCGACAGAACCGCTTGTGTCCGGCACCACAAACTCGCCATTGGAGCCAGTTGACGAAGCCACCTGATTCATAACCTTTTACCTTGCTGGGACGTGACTAATCCGTTTTCACACTGACCGATTTTTACTTTGGGAGAATGGCTGCATGTCACCGCATCTTAGTACTCGCCGCCGGGCTTTTACGCTCATCGAGTTGCTTGTTGTCATTGCCATTATTGCCATGCTGTTGGCGTTGCTGCTGCCTGCCGTCCAGCAGGCTCGCGAAGCGGCGCGACGATCGCAATGCCGCAACCAGTTGAAACAAATCGGGCTCGGACTGGCTAACAATCACGAGAACTACGGCTGCTACCCGTCGAGGTATGTTTCGAACGTTGTCGGCAATCCCAATAGCAGCGCATGGTGTACCGGAACTGTAACAGTCGCCGACCCAACTAAAGACGCAGCGACGAATGGTAAATTCGCTCGCTGGCACGCATTAATACTGCCATTTATTGATTTCAAAACGCTCTACTCGCAATTCAATTTCGATGTACCGCTTCAAAATGACAGCCACTTGATGAGGGCGAAGCAAGAAGCAAGTCGAGTTGCTCGGGGCAACCCGTCAGGAATGACAATCGCGCAAGCAGGCGGAATATGCGACGATTTTGGAGAGCTGTCCGTTCAATGATGAATTGGGCGGATAAACTCATATCCGCTCGCCGAAACTGAATGCTCACAACTCCGCCCTACTTGCCCTTCCGTTTTCCCAAGAGGCCGTGCCTTCGAAGCGTCTTCGCGAGGATGTTCGACGATGGCTTCAAGGTGCGGAGTGTCGTCGCGAGAGCTTCAGCTTGCTCCGATCCGAGCGCATCTCGCAGTTCGACGACCATTACGGCGGCTAGCTCATAGTTATTCGTCCCGCCCGTTTTTACGAGGTCGCAAGCTTGCGTGATGAGTTGCTGCCGATTGGCAACGATCTGAGCAAGACGCTCGCGACGTGCCTCTTCCTTCGCTCGCGCCTCTTCTTCCTGCTGCTCTTTATCGAGGACTTCCGCTCTCTCTCGTAGCTGGGCGAAAGTTCGAGATGGTGCCGCTGTCGGCCACTGAGTCACCCGCGCCCCGTCGCGGATTCGGGCCAATGTTTCTGCGCGAACAACAACCGGATCCTCCGTCAGCATTCGCTCGACAAGCAACTTCAGTTCGTCCTTCGACTGTCCCGCGATCCATTTCTTGGCGTGCGTGCTGATGTCGTTGCCATTGGTGTCGAGTTCGGCGGAGCACTCCGCAACCGCAGCGAGCATGCCACTGCCGATCTCATAAAAGTCGGCCATCGTCTCGAGTTCTGGCGGCAAATCGAAAAGCCCCGCAGGCACTGGAGGTTCGAGCGTTTCCTCATCGTCTCCGCACGCGAGCCACATCAGATAGAGCGGACGTAAATCCCCGCTGGCGAGCAGGTCTCGAATGGGCGCCAACTCAGACAGCAATTCTTTGGCGTTGAAATATTCCTCGCCATAAGTGCCTGCGTCCGACTCAGGCTCAACCTCAAGGATGCCGCCGGGGCCCTCTTTGTCTGCATACCACTTGATCCCATATTTCGACTGATACGCCGCCCAAATTTCTGGACTGCACGGCAATCCGGCCCGCAGACGAAACATCAGCTTGCGGATGCCAAAACTGGCATAGTGCAAATGCGGCTCATCGCGAAACAGTGGGGGTAAGTGGTATCAGCCGACGAGTCTTGATTTC
>CAZNMS010000093.1:0-23175 GCA_964573505.1 uncultured Planctomycetaceae bacterium
TTCGACGGACTACAAGTCCGTCGTACCAGTGTTCCTCACCCATCGTGCCGGCCCGCCCGGTGAGGAACTCTGATGCGTTGCAGGCTTAAGGCTCGCGCGCCGTCTCGATTTCCATTTACTTCGCACTCAGGATCGCAGACGCGAACCACAAAACTCTTAGGACAGCATGTCTCACGAACCGTCCGTTGCTATTCGCGCTTCCGGTCTCTCAAAGGAGTACCGCGTCTTTCGCAAACGCGAAGGGTTGCTTGCTTCCGTGAAGTCACTCTTCAAGCGCGAACACAAACTTGTCGAAGCCGTTCGCAATGTGAGCTTCGAAGTGCAAGCCGGAGAAATGGTCGCGTTCCTCGGCCCGAACGGAGCCGGCAAGACAACGACGCTCAAGCTGCTTTCCGGGTTGATCTATCCCACTGCCGGAACAGCAAGCGTGCTCGGTTTCTCTCCATGGAAGCGCGAGAACGCGTATCGCCGACGCTTCTCATTGGTAATGGGGCAGAAGAATCAATTGTGGTGGGACTTGCCCGCGCAGGAGTCTTTTCGGCTGCATAAAGAGATCTATCGCATTGAGGCTGAGGACTTTGATCGCCGCTTAGATGAGCTGACCGATTTGCTCTCGGTGAAGAAGCTGATCAGTCAGCCGGTGCGAGAGCTGTCGCTCGGCGAACGCATGCGAATGGAGCTGATTGCCGCGCTGCTGCATCGACCCGACGTGCTGTTTCTCGATGAGCCGACGATCGGGCTCGATGTTGTCTCGCAGCGCAAAGTGCAGGAGTTCTTGAAGAAGTATCAGCGCGAGCAAGGCATCACGGTGATTCTCACCAGTCATTACATGAAAGACGTTCAAGCACTGTGTCAGCGAGCGATCATCATCAATCAGGGTGAGATCAAGCACGACGGCCCGCTCGCGGAGATCATCGATCGTTTCAGCCATCACAAGATCATCGAGCTTCAGTTCTCGGGCGAGATGCCGACGGATCTCGGCAACTACGGAGAAGTCTTCGATGTGATCCCGCCGCGCGCAAAGGTTCGCGTCGCAAAAGCTGAAGTGCCGAAAGTGCTCTCGTCGCTGCTGACGCGTTTCTCGATCGACGACATCGCCGTGCAAGACCGACCGCTCGAAGAAGTGATCGCCGAGTTCTTCACGAGTCACGAACAGCACGGTGATACGGAGTAGTGCCGTCCCTCGTTTGTCGCTTCGAAAGCGAATGTCTTCCGTCCCTTTCGTCCTATGCGTCCCAGACGTCCTTTCGAAAAGGCCGAAAGAGCTGCTCGACTCGCGAGCGGCAGATGAGAAGTTACCGGCGATCTTCTGTACGACGGACTTGTAGTCCGTCGCAGTCGCAGATCGACGGACTACAAGTCCGTCGTACTGGTATGAATTCACCTGCCGCTCGTGTAATTTTTGCGACACCGCTACTTGCCGAGCGACTCAAGCTTTGCTTCAACCGCTGCCAGTCGCGCTTTCAAACGTGCGACTTCATCGGGCAGCACGTAGCCGAGCTTCATGCCGACCTTTGCGGCGGTTTGTGGAGCGACAACATGCGACTCATCGGCGAATTGCGTTCGCGAGAGCCATAAGAGCCCGTCTCCGGTTTGCACGAGGCTGCCGCGATTCGGGCATGTCAGCAGCACTCGTCCCGGCACTCCGCGCCACGGTAAATGCAGCTCAAGCTCGGCGCGCCACACGATCAGCTTGCGATCGCTGATGTAACAATAAGCACCCGGATGCGGATCACTGGCGGCGCGGATTAACGCGTGAATCTCAGTCGCCGGCCGATCCCAGTCGATGAGCCCGTCATCAGGTCCGCGCTTGCCGTTGTAAGTCGCAAGCACTTCGTCCTGCGGGCGCGGGTTCCATTCACCGCGCAGAAACTTCGGCAGCCATTCATCGAGCGCCGCGACCGTCGCGATGTCGAGTTTGGCAGCGACGTCAGAGGCATAGTCGCGCGGAGTCACTTCAAACGGACGCTGCACAAAGATCGGGCCGGAGTCGCAGCCCTCATCCATCAAGAAGAACGTTGCCGCGCCCGGTGCTCCGTCGAGCACGAGCCATGCAAAGGGCGCGCGTCCTCGACCCGACGGCAAGAACGTCGGATGAAAGCCGATACTGCCGAACTTCGGCACTGCGAGTAGCTCTGCTCCGACGAGCTGCGAAAGGCCGACGACGAACATCAAGTCCGGCTGCCACTGTTTGACCTGCTCGATCACGGCTTCGTCATTGATGTTGCGAAACGTGCTGCACGGGATGCCGGCGGAGCCCGCAATCTCATCAAGAACTTCGAAGCTCGTGACGGTGTGCGCCGAGGCTTCTCGCAACTGCAAGACGCCGACAATCGGCGCGTGATGTCGAATGAGAGCTTGCAGTGTGAGCGACGTTGAATGCGTCGCTCCTGCAATGACGATGCGGCTCAAAGGAGAAGTCGGCACCGTCGGAGCCGTTGAGATCGAAGCCATACACAGTCCTTTGTGATGATGAACGATGTTGTGAGACTCGCGGTCAGCGAGTCGTAGTTCGACAGCGCCAAATCCTTCGCTCGTTTAACCGCGTGGCCAACGGCCCGCGCTGCTCGGCGTCGAGCTCACGCTTCGCCAACAACCGATCGCCAATCTCAAATTCAGCTTCAAATGTGCCTGTTTTGCGGCAAATCAGGCAAGTTGGAAGCCTCGCTTGAGATTGGCGACTGTTTGTTGGGGGAACGCGAGTTTGCATCCGCAAAGCGCGGCCCGTTGGGCACGCGGTTAAACGAAATGTTGAACATGGCGCTGTCCAGTTAGGCCGGGTCCTCTTTCACGATGCTGACGACGACCGACTTAAACGCGGGCGTCTTTGAGAGCGGATCAACGGCGTGCGGAACGAGGATGTTCGACTCGGGGTAGTACATCGCGGCGTTGCCCGAGCGAATGTCGAACTCGCGCACGAGGATGTAGCGCATCTGACCGCAGTCGCTGCGGATATGCACTTTGTCATCGACCTTGAGGCCCATGCGGCGCATGTCGTCGCGATTCATCAAGATCACATCGCGCCGCTCTTGTCCGCGATAGATGTCCTCTTCGTCGTAGACGACGCTGTTGAATTGCCCTTCCGAACGCAGCGTCATGAGACGCAGTTGCTGACTGGCCAACTCGGGCGTTTGCGGCATCGGCACGGCAAAGAACTTCGCACGCCCCGTCGGAGTCGGGAACTGGTAGTTGTCGATCGCCCGGCCGGGGACATGAAACTCCTGCTTCGATGTCTCAATGCCTTTGAGCGACTCGTAGCCGGGGATCAGCTCCGCAATCAGATCGCGAATGGCGGAGTGACTCTCCAACTTCTGCCAGTCGAGCGTTTGATTGCCGGCCAGCAGCTTGCGTCCGAGCGCGGCGAGAATCGAGACCTCACTGCGCGGACCATTGAAGCGTGCTTCTCCGCCGTCGCTCACTCGCACGAACGAGAACATGCTCTCTTGAGTCGTGACTTGCGGCTCTTCATCGCGCGGCAGCACCGGCAAGATCAGCGTTTCGTTCGCAGTGCCCCATGCGTGCCCGGTGTTGAGCGTTGTCGACAGATAGACGACCGACTTCAGTTTGCCGAAGGCTTCGAGTGCGTACTTGCTGTCGGGATTGCTGCCGTAAAGGTTGCCTCCGAGACACAGCGCCGTATCCATTTCGCCGCGCTGAGCTGCGGCCATGCAGGCCATTGTGTCATAGCCCGGTGACTTCGGAACGGGCACGCCGAGTCGCTGTTCGAAGCGTTCGAGCAACGCCTGCTTCAAAGCCGGAGCAACGCCGACCGTGCCTAAGCCTTGCACGTTGCTATGTCCGCGAATTGGCATCAGTCCCGCGCCGCGCCGTCCGACCATTCCTCGCAAGAGCGCGACGTTCGCAATCATCTGCACGCTGTTCGTGCCGTGAAGATGATGAGTGATCCCCATGCACCAGCCGATGACAACGTTCTTCGCCGCGACATATTGCTCGGTGAGTCGATTGATCGTCGCGCGATCAACGCCGCTCTTGGCGACGATCTCGTCCCATGTCATAGCCGTTACATGCTCGACAAACTGCGAGAAGCCCTCAGTGTGCTGCTCGACGAAGTTCTTGTCGTAAGAGCTTTGCTCAAGCATCTGCTTTGCAACGCCGCTCAGCAGTGCGAGGTCGCCGCCGATATGCGGTTGGATGTAGTCGCTCGCGATCTCGGTCCCGAAGAGCAAGCTGCGCACGTCGCTCGGTACTCGGAACTTTTGCAGGCCGAGTTCTTTGAGCGGATTGATGACGATCACCTTTCCGCCGCGCCGGCGCAGGTGCATTAATTCTTTCATCAAGCGCGGATGGTTCGAAGACGGGTTCGCACCAATGAGGATGTAGAGATCCGCGCTACTCAGATCTTCGAGTCGCACGGTGCCCGCTCCCGTGCCGATGCTCATACCGAGCCCCACTCCGCTTGCCTGATGGCAGTAGTACGAGCAGTTATTGACGTAGTTCGTGCCGAACAGCCGCGCCAGCATTTGCAGCAAGAAGCCGGCTTCATTGGATGACCGCCCGCTCGCATAGAAGAAGCTGCGTTGCGGACCCGCTGATTGAAGCTGACTCGCGAGTTTGTCGAGCGCCGCGTCCCATGAAATCGGCTCATAGTGCTCAGCTCCGGGAGCGAGATAAACGGGCTCGGTGATGCGTCCGCTGTATTCGAGTTGTCGCGGCGTCATCGCTCGCAATTGGTGGATCGAGAACTTCTGCCAGAAGTCGGGCCGAATGCCGCCCTGCAGATCCGACGCCATTGCCTGAAAGGATTTCTTACAGACCTCGGGGAAGTAGCCGGCCTCATTGACCATTCCGCCGAGCTGCCCGCCCATTCCGACTGCGCATGTCTTGCAGGCGTTCTTCGAACGCATTGCCGCCCACATTTTGAAAGGGCCGACGCGTCGCGCCAGTCGCAAGCTGTAGAAGATCGCTTTCCATCCGCCGCCCGCTTTGAGCGGTGTGAGTTTTTGAGGATTCGTCATTGGGGTTTGCTGCTCTTGTGAGTGATGTCAGTTCGAATGGTGAGTCGGGCATGAAGCACTGTCCGCTGACTCGCGCGAGGGCGAACGTCAGAGGCGCTATTCGCGTGCAGGATCAGAGAACTCAATGGCTCGCACAATAGGACGCGAAGCAATTCTCGACTCATCGCAGAGGCTTCGTGCCAACGGCAAGAAGCACCCGGTCGCGGGTTCTCAACGGCGGATGGGAGATTGTCGGTCTCGAAATCGTTGAGTCTGTCGGCAGCGAAAACTTGCTCGACAATCCATTGTCGAACTCCGCGAACAACTTCAACGCGTTCGATGCCGCCTTCATGAACTATGACAAGAGCGCGAGCGAGTAACTCGTGCTACACGTTGATCTGCGTCGAAGGATGCAGGCACGGCGTGCTCACGCTACGAAGCAGCATGCAAGACGTAGCTGGACTCTCTGAGTCGAGCACACATCGAACAATCCGCTCGACTCGGTGAGGTTGCGATGAAATCGCCACTTGGGCTTGTCCCAGTGGTTTAGCGGCTTCTGCACTACTCGATCTTCTCTGTGTTCGAAGTAGCGCAAAAGCCGTTGAATCCCCGACGCAATGTCGGGGGCGTTTAAATTACAGCTTCGGAGAGTCAAGCTACGAAATGCGCTGCCGTGACGCCGTCAGGATCTAACGAGTCTCCCAATGCCCGCGACAAAACTGCTGACTGTTGAATGCGCCGATGAACAAGCAACGCACCGGCTCGGAGTGCTGCTCGGTCAGAGCATCTCGAGCGGGCTCGTTGTCGCGCTCTCGGGCAATCTCGGAGCGGGCAAGACGCGCTTCGTTCGCGCGGCGGCAGAGGGATTGGGCGTCGTCAACGTGACGGTCAACAGTCCGACCTTCGTGCTGATTCACGAGTACGAAGGCCGACTGCCGGTCTATCACTTCGACACTTATCGGTTGAAGGACATCGACGAGTTTCTCGAACTCGGTGCCGACGAGTATCTGCATTCGTCCGGAGTGTGCTTCATCGAGTGGGCGGAACGAGTGCTCGAAGCGCTGCCGCGTGACCGACTCGATATCCGCATTGAAAGTCGGGGCGAGACGAGCCGGTCATTTGAATTACAGTCGCGCGGTCCGAAGTCTGAAGCGGTCCTCAATGCCATCAGCCTTGCGCACGGAGACTGAGGACCGAGCATGCATCGCTCGACGACGAGAAGCAGCACGAGTGAGGTGCGTTGCTTGCGGCTTCTGATCGGCACAGCATGCTTCCGAGGGACACATCCGTTTTGGGGTACGACGGACTTGCAGTCCGTCGCTTCTCACGACGATCGACGGACTACAAGTCCGTCGTACCAGTGTTCCTCACCCATTGTGCCGGCCCGCCCGGTGAGGAACTTTTCTCGAACGCGCTGACTCAGCATTGAGTCGCGCTGGTTGTCTCACTCAACCGACGGCCATTGCGCCGCAGTCTTCTCTTTCGAAAGCTCCTGCATGAAGTCGCTTGCTCCGCATCTGAAGGCACTCGTCTTTGACTATGGCAACACCTTGATCGAGTTCGGTCCCGAGCAAGTGACGGCGTGCGATCGTGCTCTCAGCGAGGCATTGGCGGCGATGTTCGGGACGCACGACTTCGAGCGGCTTTCAGCGCTGCAACATCACGAACGCCGCTCACCGTACTCGGGCGAGTTTCGCGAGAACGATCTGCGCGACATCACTCGTCGCCTCGTGCGAACGCTGTTCGAGAAAGACCCGAATGAAGAGCAGCTCGATGAACTGCTCGATGTCCGCTTCCGAGCAATGACGTCTGCCGTGCGCGTCGAGCAGCATGTGCATGACCTCTTAGAGCGACTCTCGCAGCGTTATCGGCTCGGGCTGATTTCTAATTACCCGTGCAGTCGCTCGATCACGCATAGCTTGCAGCAACACAAACTCGATCGTTGGTTCGAAGCGATCGTTGTGTCGGCGGATCACGGACGCGTGAAGCCGCATCCCGTCTTGTTTGAGACGCTGACAACTCAAATGGGAATCGCTCCCGAGCAGGCGTTGTTCGTCGGCGATAACTGGCTCGGTGACATTCAGGGAGCAAAGCGCTTCGGCATGCGAGCGGCTCTGACGACGCAGTACGTGCCCTATGAGAAATTCGATCGCGAGCCCGGCGATCACGAACCCGATGTGATGATCGGACACCTTTTGGAGTTGGCCGGGTTGCTCGATTGATGGCAGTGCTCAAACCACAAAGCTAACTTCCGCCCGCTTTGGCCAGTCAGAGTTTTGGCCTGAATTTACGACCCGGACGAGCCCTCTCTGGCCGCCCTCATCATGGAGCATGCAGCAATGGAAACGACGAACGGTTCCCTCAATCGCAAACTACGAATGGCATTGATAGGCGGCGGTCAGGGATCGTTCATCGGTCGGGTTCATGCGACTGCGGCAGTGCTCGATAACCGCGCGGCTCTCATTGCCGGTGCTCTCTCTTCGAACGCTCAGAAGGCAAAAGACTCCGCTCCCGCTTACGACATCGCTCCCAATCGTGCGTATGGCTCCTACGAAGAACTGCTGAAGTCCGAAGCCGCTTTGCCCGCTGATCAACGCATCGACTTCCTCAGCATCACGACTCCGAATCACGTTCACTTCCCCGTCGCTAAGGCCGCCGTCGAAGCGGGCTTCAATGTCATCTGTGATAAGCCGATGACCTTTGACCTCTCGGAAGCGGAAGCACTCGTGAAAGCTGTCGAGAAGAGCGGCGTCGTCTTTGCCGTGACTCATAACTACACCGGCTACCCGCTCGTGCGACATGCACGGCAGATGATTCAGAGCGGCGAGCTCGGTGAGATTCAGGCGATTCGCTCGAACTACATTCAAGGATGGTTGCGCACTCGGCTTGAGACTTCCGACCAAAAGCAAGCTGCATGGCGCACGGATCCGTCGAAGTCCGGAGCCGCCGGTTGCTTCGGTGACATCGGCACTCACGCTTACAACCTCGCCCGCTACATGACCGGCCTTTTGCCCGAGTCCGTCTCTTGCCACTTGAAGACGTTCGAAGGCGGTCGGCAGCTCGATGACTACGGGCATGCGGTTATCAGAATGGAGAACGGCGGCCTGCTGACCGTTACCGCCAGTCAGATCTCGCACGGTCGCGAGAACGACCTCTTCATCGAAGTTGATGGCACGAAGGGCGCATTGGCATGGCGCCAAGAAGAGCCGAATCAGATGATCGTGCGGAGCAATGGCAAGCCGCATCAGATCTACACGCGCGACCCGAACGCACCGTTTATGAACGACGCCGGCAAAGCCGCATGCCGACTGCCGTCCGGTCATCCCGAAGCGTTCTTCGAAGCGTTCGCGAACGTCTATCGCTCGGCCTACGACGCGATGATTCAACGCGCTGCCGGTCAGAAGTTCGAAACCCGAGATACTGTCTTCCCGAACGTCTACGACGGCTGCGAGGGGATGTATTTTATCCAACAGTGTGTCGCGAGCAGCAAAGAGAACGGCGCATGGCTGCCAATGAAGCACGCGACCGCTCGCAAGTAGTTCGTCAATAACGAAACGAACAGAGGCCGATGAAGCTGCTCGAAACGAGCAGACTCATCGGCCTCGTTGTTTTGGCGGGACGATTTCGAAACGACACACATCGGCATTAGTGACCGCGAATTATCGAGTCGCGGAATTCGTCGAGCGACTGAACTTGCCCGGCTGAGATATTAGCTTTTCGGAGCACATCGGAGTCTTCGTGCTCCGCAATCCAATCCTGAATATCAGCAGGTAGCTCACCGAACTTTGATTGGAGCACGCTTTCTAACAACTCGCGCCGCTCCGCATTTCGGCCGATCACGATCCCTTCATTGATCAAACTGTCATAGATAGTGGGCATGGCGTTGTGCTCCTGATGATGGCGGGTTTGGTCGGTCTGACGGGCGATCTGAAAGACGCGTTCGCGTTCGGAAGCATCTCGAAGCTTGATGCACCATGACAAGACGAAGCGCTTCAGGTCGTGCCAGCGCATCGAGTCGGTTTCACTTAGTGCTTCAACTTCTGCGATGAACTGCGGCAACGTTTCTTCGAAGACTTCGATCGGCAGTGTGCCAGCTCGCAAGACCGCGAGGGATTTCAGCCAGAAGGCGGTCGAACTCAAGAGCGACTGCGGCGATTTCTCCGCGAGATCCCATAACAAGACGGACCATTGCGGCGCGAACACCTTAAAGAGTTCCGGACCGATGAAGAGGTCTGCGATCGACTTCACCGTGCCCCATTGCTGCGGACCGGTGTGAAAGACGATGGGAATGATGGGCGTCAGTCGGAAGTCGCCGCGCGGAGCGGCTTGCGCTTCCCATGCTTTCCATTCGCGATCCCAGTGCAATACGGAATACAGCAACGTGCGGAACGAGATCCGCACGTCGGGCCGTGACTGATGCTCGATCAGCACGCAGATCAAGATCGGCAAGACTTCATCGCCGCCGATCCAGGGAATCCTCACGAGCAAGTCCGACTCGCGTCCGCGCCAGTCGTCGGTGATGAACTCCTCATCGAGGAACTCAACGTGCTCGAAATCGAGGTCCTTCGCGATGTCCGGAATGGCGTCCATCAAGAAGTCACGCAAGTTGGGAATCTTCTTGAGCTCATCTCGGACGCTGCGGTCAGAGAAGTCATACGGCAAGTCGTCGCTAGTCGGCATGCAGTGGCCCTTTTCAGAAGCTGGCGGGCGGGGCTTCGTCGCTCCCGTTGCAGTCGGAGTATTGCGAACTCAGCAACGAGATGTCGGGACTCGGTGCAGTCTTCTTGATGCGTTTTGTTGGCTGAGGTCTGAGGTCCGACTAAGGTCAGCCGCGCCAACTGCTTCCTTCGATCGAGGACCATTCGACAATGACTCAACTCACGCGCCGTCAGGCGATGCGCACTCTGTTTTGTGCCAGTGCCTCACTGGCTTTGAATCTGCGACCGTGTCTCGTTGCCGCTGAGGACATCGCCGGCGGACGCGACGAAAAGCACTTGCTGATGATCGGCGACTTCGGGGCGCTTGCTTCGCCGATCAAGCAAAGCGATGGCACGACGGTCACGCCGGTCAGCAAGCAAGCTGAAGTAGCTGCGGCGATGAAGAGCTATCTCAGCCGCAACAAAGTGAAGCCGTCCGGCATGCTGCTGCTCGGCGACAACTTCTACAGCAAGATGGAAGGCGGAGTGAATTCGCCGCGCTGGAAGTCGGGTTACGAAGACATGTATCCCGCGAGCAGCTTTCCCGGCCCCAGTTGGGTCGTACTGGGTAATCACGATTACCATGACAATGCACTCGGCGATCAAGTGCAGCTTGAGTACGCGAAGCTCAATCCGCAGTCGCGCTGGACGCTGCCGAGTAAGTGGTATCGCCGCGACTTTCCCGAGCAGAATCCGATCGTGTCATTTTTATTCCTCGACTCGAATCTGCCGACGGTCACCGGTCTCTTCAGCATGAAGCTCGGTCGGCTATTGCACTCGCTGACGAAGGACGAAGAAGCGGCGCAACTCGCATGGCTGAAGAGCGAACTCGCAAAGCCGCGCGCCCCATTCACCGTCGTTGTCGGCCATCATCCGCTCTACAGCAACGGTGCTCACGGAGACTCAAAGCAGCTCATCGCTCAATGGGGCGAGTTGTTTCAGAAGTACGCCGTGCATGCTTACCTCTGCGGTCACGATCACGACTTGCAGCATCTTGAAGTCGACGGGCTCAAGACGTCGTTTGTGATCTCGGGCGGCGGCGGTGCGAAGATTCGCGACCTCAAAGGCAAACGACCGGCAAAGTTCGCGAAGGCGGTCTATGGCTTCACGCATCTGCAAGTGAGCCCAGAACGGTTGCTGTTCCGGCATGTCGATCCGAAAGGCATGCAGTTGCACGCGTTCGCGAAGAAGCTCAACGGCTCGATTGAGGTGCTGAGTTAGGTTGTCGGTGAATCACTTCCCGAGTTCGTAGCATGGACGCCTACGTCCGTGCTGCCCCGCTGTCGGATGTCGGTGTCCGAACTTCACGACGCCGAATTGGGCAGTGATTTGAACCGCCAATGCTGATCGACTCGCGGTTAAACATTTCAGAATCATGCGTCCCGAGTTTCAGGAACCCCTTCATGTCCTCGGCAGCTTCACGACATGCGGTCTACGTCGGCAGCTTTGATCCTCCGACGCTCGGACATCTCGACATCATTCGCCGAGGAGCTCGCGTGTTCGACAAGCTCACTGTCGGCATCGGCATCAACCCGGATAAGAGGCCGCTCTTCGATCCTCAAGAACGCGTCGAGCTTGTCAAAAAAATTGCAGCCGACTTGCCGAACGTCGAAGTCGTTTGCTTCGAGGGACTGACGGTCAACTTCGCGACTTCGGCCGGAGCGTCCGTGCTGCTGCGCGGAGTGCGCACGGTCTCGGACATCGAAATGGAATTCACGATGGCGCTGACGAATCACGTGCTCGCGTCGTCGATCGAAACGGTGTTCCTGATGGCGAGCGAAAAGTACTCGCACATCTCAAGCACGCTCATCAAACAGATCGCGTCGTTCGGCAGAGATCAAGCTGAGAAGAGCTTGAAGGACTTCGTACCGAAAGCCGTCATCAAGCCGCTGATGGCGAAAGTTCGACAAGCAACGCGTCCGAAGTAAGCCGCGCGGAAGTTAAGTAGAGCACCGTCGCGCCGAGTTGCGATCACCATCCGAGAGACATATTGGTTTCGATCACGCGCTGAGCTTGCGATAGATCGGAGCCCGTCTCGTGCATGTAGAGACGAATGGCATGCAGCTTGTCGCCCTTTGCGCGGGCGAGGCAGTCGCGAGCTTGATCACTGGGCTCGGCAGAGCCTTCGAGTCCGAGCAGTCGCTTCGAGATGACCCATGCATCGCGCGGCCGCTTTGTCAGACGAAGAATTTGATCTTCGGGGTAGTAGTTCTTAGCGATTTGTTCCGCATCATCTTTGGAGTCCGCCCATGCAATCATGATGTGCGCATTGGTCTCGATTTCGAACAGTGCCATCGAACTCTACCTCGTGAGTGTTTGCGGAAACGGACGGAGCAAATGCAGGCAGAAGTCTATGAGTTCGCGATCTCCGTGAGATAGGCATCCTGCGAGATCGATTCTCAGACGAGCGCCGCGATGCTTCGTGCCGAGCGATGCTGCTAAGAGGTCGTCGTACCGCGTTCGAGGTTTGTCGGTCTGAATTCGGAAGGTGCTCAGTTCAGTCGGCCGGCTGAGGCCGGGACGACGAGCGAGTTAGCGTTCGGGCACTTCAATGACCGGCGCGAGAGCCGCCGGGGTTGAGGGTGCGGCAATGTGATAACTCTCAGTCGATGGCGAGATTTCCTGAAGTCGGCGATAGGAACTGCTGTAGCCGCCAGGGCGGTAGTAGTCCGGCAACTGGCAACCGCTGCTGAGCAGTCCGCACGCCAGCATTACTCCGCAGCAGAGTTTCTGAAGTTCGACGCTTTGAAATGTCTGCATGAAGAAGTTCCGCATCGCCAAAGTCTCCGTAATCGGTGACGTCGATATCGGCGAGTGGAGGGAACTGCCGACATCGCAGCAGGCTTTGTGAGCAGCGAAAGGGGGCACTTCCGGGGAATCTCCGCAACTTTGCCGGGCATTTCCCTCCGGCCAAAACGGCTGCTTGAAGCTGCAACCGATAGTCGCCTTTCGCTCCACGAAAGGAAGCTTTTGCGGAGCGAAAGCCGACAATCCCTTTCGCAGAACGAAAGGCGACTTTCGATAGCGTTTCCAATCGCGGACAAGCCGACCAGAAATTGTGAACGAGTAGTACGACCGCCGAACACGGCGCACTTAAGGGGCGAGTCGCCAATCAGCGGCCTCTGTTTTCGAAAGGTTTAGTGATGACTTCGACGCCTCAGCAGATCGGATGCGTGCTGTGTGTGCTGTTGTTGGTCGGCTGCGGCGGGAAAGAAGACGTCGCTCCGCAAACGACTGCGCAGCCAACAACGGCATCGCAGCCCGTCGATCAGCCGGCGGCTCAGCAACCGCAGCCCGCCGCAATGCAGCAGCCGGCAGAGTTGCTCGATCGTCCGCCCATGAAGACTGCGAGTGATGTAACAATCGCTCCATCATCCGAGTCGCAGCCGAATGCTGACGGTGAGTACTACCGACTCCCGCATGAAAAGCGGCGGCTGAATGTCGAGCGGTTGAAGGAACTCGGCATCACTGTCGTTGAGCAGAAAGGCAAAGCGTTTCGGCTCGTCACGGACATCCCGCCGGAATCGCGTCAGTCGCTCGAGTCGCTCGTCGATGATTTCTTGCCGACCTTAGAGGCGTACTTCGGGCCTCTGCCCCCGACGACCGATCGCTCGCCGTTGCACATCACGGGCTTCGTGATGTCGAAGCTGGAGCCGTTTCAGGAAGAGGATCTTGTTCCCGAACTCGATCGCGCGAACTTTCACGGGAAGCAGATCGGTGCCGAGTTTTGGATGATGAATCAAACGTCGGACTACTACCGCTCGCACCTGCTGCTGCACGAGGCGACTCACGTTTTCATGCGTCAGTTTGCGAATCGCGGCGACTGGTTGCCCGCATGGTATCTCGAAGGAATGGCCGAGTTCTTTGCGACTCATGACCGGCTACCGAACGGCAAGCTCGAGTTCGCGATCAATCCGCGCGATCGCTATCGCATGGCCGGATGGGAGCGGATCGCAGCCATTCAACGAGACGCTGCGGGACGCGGGATTCGATCACTGCGCGAAGTGCTGCGACTCGATCATCCCGACTTCGTTGTCGTCGAGCCGTACGCATGGAGTTGGGCGCTCTGCAAGTTTCTCGACTCGCATCCCGGCAGTCAGAAACTGTTTCGCGGGCTCGCCTCAAAGATGACGCGTGAACTGCTCACGAATCTCAATGAGCGATTGCTCGACAAGTTCGATGCGGAACTCGAAGCCAATTGGATGCAGTACATCTCGGGCATCGAGTTCGGCTTCGATTTTGATCGGGCTGCGATTCGCTTTCGCGACGGCACGCCGCTGAATGGTCAATCGCGAGTGACCGAGATTGATGCTGCGCTCGGATGGCAGAGCAGCGGCATCGAAGTCAAAGCAGGTTCGAAGTACCGCGTCACCGCGACGGGACAATTCACTGTCGCCGACGTGCCCAAACAGTGGGTCAGCGAAGCCAATGGCGTCTCGATTCGGTTTGTGAGAGGGCAGCCGATTGGCCGCTTGCTCGGCTGCATTCGCACGAAAGGCGGCGAGCAGTCTGCGCGGGCGATGTTGGAAGTTGTGCCGCTCGGCAACACCGCTGAGTTCGAGGCCGAGTTCTCCGGCACGCTCTATCTGCGGATCAACGACTCGTATGCAGAGCTCGCTGACAATCGAGGCACGCTCAATGTCAGCGTTGCTGACGTGGTCGAGTAAGAAGAAATGCACCTTCGTAGGGGGTAATCGGTCTTACGTCGTCGCTTCGGCATGCCGTGCACGTCTTCGGTAGCCGAAGTCGTGAGACTTCGTTCGCAGTCGTTGCGGGTCCGAAATCTGACGATTTCGGCTACGTCAATCGCTGCTTTAAGTCGCGCTGCGTCTAAGCCCCGCTGCTGAGCACTTCGGAGCGTTCCGAATTCAGAGTCAGCGAACGATGCGGCTTTATGTTGATCTCAGAGCCGTCTTCGTAGCGGCGATGTCGCTCGGTGTCGGTGCGAATTTCGTCGAGTACGAGCAACGCTCGCAGGACGTCTCGGCGTCCGAGTTGTCCGATCACTCGACCGTTCTCAACGACCGCGATTCGGCCATTGCCCCCGTCGCGGAATAAGCCGGCGACCTCTTCAAGCTGCGAGTTCGGATGCAGCACGAGCAACGCCCGACTCACGATCGAACTCACGGGCAGCTCAGCGTCGGAGCGATTCATCTGCGACTTCAGCAGCGAGTAGTCCGACACAACGCCGAGTAGTCGGTCATTGTCGTCGCGGACATAGACCTCACTCAGAGCGCGGTCGAGTACGAGGCTAATGGTTTCGCCGATTGTGGCAGTGGCATCGACAGTGACCGGATCGAGCGTCATCAGGTCACGGACTGTCAGTCGCATGGCGGGCTCCCGAGAAGACTTGAGCAACGACTTAGGTGCTTGAGTCTATGTTGGCTTTCGGCAACATCGGGGTGCTTCGTTTCAACGAGCTTCTTTCGACTACAAAAAGACGGGCGATCGCCGAGGCCGTAGCGATTACTCCGATCGCGAGTGCGCCGACTTCGATTGGTCAGCGCCGTTGAGTTACGGCGGTTGATCTTGTTTGTGTTTTGACCTGAGTTGTTTGACGGCCAATGAGATGACTCATGACCGCACGAGTAAAAAGCTCTCTGCCGCTTGCATAAGGAACTCATTTCATGGCTCAAACGGTGCTCGGGATCGGGGCTCATTACGACGACTGTGTGTTCGGCATTCCGGGCATCTTGTTGAAGGCCGTGCGCAAGAACTGCCGCGTCGTCATCCTGTCTTTGATTGGCGACTACTCCAATTGGAGACCCGTCAAAGGCCGCGAGAAGGAACTTGTGAAAGGCACGACAAAAATCTGTGCCGACTTCGGCGTCGAGATGCGCTTCCTCGACTTCGCCGAAATGAAGTTCGATGTCGAAGTCGAAGCGAAACGCAAAGTCGCGGAAGCCATTGCTGCCATTCAGCCCGATGTCGCTTTCATGTTGTGGCCCGACGATCGGCATTCCGATCATCAAATGGCATCGCGACTCACGAGCATCGCACTGACTCATGCTGACCGACTGATTGCTGAGGATGCGGCTTATCGAGCGCCGCGACGCAGTTACTGGTACGACAATGGTCCGCGTCACACGATCGGCTTCGAGCCGAACATCTTCGTCGACATCAGCGATGAATGGTTGAAGGCGAGCGAGTGGCTCGGACGTTTGATGGCGCTCGCTCGCAATATCGAATACGACCCGCTCAAACTCGACGGAGCTGTTCGCTCAAAGGAAACGCTCGCCGCCTATCGCGGGCAGACGTGCGGAGTCCGCTATGCCGAAGCGCTCCGCTCTTTCAACGAGTACCCGCAAGAGATCCTTTGAGCGGATCAACGTCCCCGGGATTGCGTAGCCGAAATCGTCAGATTTCGGACGGTTGAAATGCCTGAAATCTCACGATTTCAGCTACATCGTGCGCTGAAGAAATAACTCACTCAGCATCGCATCGTCGTCTGTCGGTTCGGCGTCTTCCGGTCTCTGAAAGGCCGCCTTAAGGCAGAACGACGAGCATCCTGCGGTACCGAACAACGAGGCTGATCTCATGCCCAATCTGCGTTCTTGCTGGCTCGCCGTAATTGTCATTGCGGCGATGTTGCTCTCTTCGATCACTCAAGCTGCCGAGCGGATGAACGTCGTCGTGCTCTACGCCGACGACTGGCGGCACGACACTCTCGGCTGTGCGGGGCATCCGGTTGTCAAGACGCCGCGACTGGATCAGCTTGCGAAAGAGGGCATGCGTTTCACTCACAACTGCGTGACGACGTCGATCTGCGGAGTCAGTCGCGCGACGCTCTTCACGGGGCAGTGGATGTCGCGGCACGGAAACGCTGCCTTCAATGAATTTAAAACTCCATGGAACGAAACTTACCCCGGTTTGCTGCGATCAAACGGCTATTGGGTCGGGCACGTCGGCAAATGGCACAACGGCAAGTTTCCCGCTGAGAAGTTCGATTTCGGACGGTCGTATGCCGGCAAGCATTTCATGAAGGAGAAAGACGGCTCAGAGATTCATGTCACGAAGAAGAACGAGAACGATGCGCTCGCCTTCTTGAGTGAACGACCGAAAGACAAACCGTTCTGTCTCACGCTCGCCTTCTTCGCGACGCATGCCGAAGACGGACATCCGAAGCAGTACCTCTATCAGCCCGAGAGCGAGTCGTTGTATCACGACGTGATGATCCCCGTTCCGAAGACGGCGACTGACGAGCATTTCAATCGCTTGCCCCCGTTCGTCGGCAACGAGAAGAACGAAGGCCGCCGGCGCTGGCATTGGCGCTTCGATTCACCGGAGAAGTATCAGCAATACATGAAGGCGTACTACCGGCTCGCGACGGAGGTCGATTCGGTCTGCGGTCGAGTGCTCGACGAACTGAAGAAGCAAGGCGTGCTCGATCAAACGCTCGTCATCTTCACGACGGACAACGGCTACTTTCACGCTGAGCACGGATTGGCCGACAAGTGGTATCCATATGAAGAATCAATCCGAGTGCCGCTCATCATTCGCGACCCGCGCATGCCGGCCGCTCGGCACGGTTCGACGAACGACGAATTCACACTCAACGCGGATCTTGCATCGACGATCCTCGGAGCGACCGGCATCGCAGCTCCGGCGAAGATGCAAGGTCGCGACATCTCGCCGCTGTATCTCGCCGCTAATAAAGTCGAGTGGCGGCAAGAGTTCTTCTACGAGCACGCCATCATCAAGAACTCTGACTTCATCCCGGCCTCAACGGCGCTCGTGCAGAAAGATGTGAAGTACCTCTATTGGCCCGACTTCAAGCATGAAGAACTCTTCGATCTAAAGTCCGATCCGCTTGAAGAACGCAACCTCGCCGCTGACCCGAGTCAGAAGGATCGCCTCTCAGAACTCCGCGCCCGCTACGAACAACTCCGCGAAGCCGCGAAGTAGTTCGTCTTCAAGACTAAGAAATCGGGGTAGCAGAAATGCAAGTCTTGAAGATGCAGTAGTTCGTGCTTCGGGGTCTTGAAGCGGGACAAGTTGCAGTCAACGCATCGGTCGCCCTCTCGTTGCGCAACCGTTTCTCAAGCAAATAACGGCGACGGCGCAATCACGAGGAGATTTGACACTCAGAGTCGAGCACTCATGGAACAAGACGCTCGACTCTGAGAGTCCGCTGAAGCGACGACGTGACGATCTAAGGAGCCGGCTGCAGCGGTGTGTCGTCATTCAAAATACGGCCAATCGCTTCTTGATCTGCGAACGTTGCATTCACGGCGTTCGACAAACCGACGCGAAACGTCTCGTCGGCTTCCTCAGAGGTGTCGTCGATGATGGTCACTGCGAATGTCTTAACGGTCTCGCCGGGATTGAACGTCAAGACGCCGCTCGCATGTCGGAAGTCCGCATAGGCAGTCGCACTTCCCGACGACGTCACATAGCTAACGGTTACGACTTGATTGATGGCTCTCGACAAGCTGACGGTAAAAACCATTACCCCCGCGCTCTCGGCGACGCCTACTGGGTCGTCGAATTGAATGGCAGGCATCGCATCATCGTTTTGGATCGTCCCGGTGACATAGGTTCGAGTGACGAGGTCGTAACCGCTGCCGCTCGACAACTGCAGTCTCACGAGTTCGTCCGATTCAATATTGCTGTCTGCGACCGGCTGAATGTTGATCGTCGCCGCCGCTTGACCAGCTGGGATGCTGACCGTTCCGTTACGAGCACTGAAAGTCGTCGCTCCGGTCTGCGAATAGTCTTCACCGAAGGTTGCGGTTCCTCGCACGATGAATGCAACAACTAACGCCGTTGGCGCAGCGACACCGCGACTAAACGTGTATTGCAAACTACCCCCGCCGTCCTCGCTGACACTTGCCGGAGCAACCGACAACGTAATTTGACTCGCGTCGGTATCGAGAATGGTTGCCGTCGCGGACGATGCCGGGCGGGCTCCATTCGAAACGGTCAACGTCACGGTCTCATCGAGTTCGTCGAGCGAGTCGTCGATCGGATCAACGATGACGGTCACGGATGAGGCACCGATCGGGAACGTGACGGTGCCCTGCGTCCCGTCAAAGCTCGCTGCGCCGCTGACGTTGTAGTCGTCGAGGTAAGTAGCCGTTCCATTTACGGTGAATGCGACTGTCTGAGCTGCCGTCGTCGGTCCCACATTGGAGCGAGTGAAGACGAAGTGAGCCTCATAGCGCGTCTCTGAGACCGGAGAACGCCCCGTTGTTACAGACAGAGTGGGCATGTCGTCGTCGAGAATCGTGCCGGTCGCCGAATCGCCCTCATCCTGCGGCTGATAATTTGATCCCGCCACAACCGTCAGAACGACTTCCTCATCGCCTTCAAACTCATTGTCGGCTCGCGGGTTAAGGATGACCGTCTTCGTCATTTCACCTGCCGCGAAGACAAGGGTGCCCGTTCCGGTTCGGTTCAATGTCGCACCAATCGCGGAGTAATCCGTCTGAAAGACTGCCGCTCCAGTGATCTCCAAATTGACCGTCAATGCCGGCGACTGTGAGGAGACTCCAGTTCGAGTGAATGTGAATGCCAAATTGGGATTGCCGTCCTCAAACACCTGAGCTGTTTCGGCAACGACCGAAACGGTCGGCAGGTCGTCATTCACAATCTTGCCGGTTGCAAGCGCGAGTGATGCGTTCGGCGAGACTCGATACCCGGTTCCCGCTGAGACTTGCAGTGAAACGGTTTCATCTGGTTCGAATGTCGAATCGGATGTTGGATCAACTAACACCAGTGCTGTCTTCGCACCGGCAGCGAATTGAACCGAGCCGCTCGTGCTAGCGATGCTCGTTGTACCCGAGACGGTGTAGTCGGTCGCGAAAGTCGCAGTGCCGCGAACATTGAAGTTCACCGTCACTGCGGGCGAATTCGCCGTCCATGAGTCGCGCGTGAATTCGAATCGCAGCTTTCCAGTCTGATCTTCGCGGACTGATGCAGGAGTAACTGCGACTGTGATTGTGCTGGCGTCGTTGTCGACAATCGTGACCGGCACCGCATTCGTTGAAGCTGGGACGTATGCCGGCGGAGTTTGCTGAGAGTTCAGCAGTCTGAGTGCGACCGTCTCGTCAGGTTCGTCGAGCAAATCGTTCGCAGGTTGAACGGTGACGGTGACCGACTGGGTGCCAGCAGGAATCACAACCGAGCCCGTCTTGCCGGTAACAGTCGCCCCGCCGACGATCACATAATCAGCGCCGTTTGTCGCGTCGCCACTGATCTCGAAATCGACTCTGGTTGCAGGTGCCGATGTCGAATTGTTCGTTCGACTGAAGGTGTAGTTGATTGCGGTCCCATCTTCGGACGTGCTTGTGCGATCGGCTCTGAGCGAAATTGCCGACGTATCGTCATCAAGAATCGAGCCTTGCTGAGAGGCCACTGCTCCGAGAGTGTATTTTGAACTACTCGTCAGCGCTATGATCACCGTTTCGTCTTGCTCGACCTGAGTGTCACCAATGGGAATCACAGAGATCACAGCGCTGTCTTTCCCCGAGCCGATCGTGATCGCTCCGTTCGTGCCGTTGAACGAAGTTGATTGAACTGTGTAATCCGAATTCCATTTTGCCGTCGACGCGTTTGAAACGGAGAAGCCGACTGAAATCGCACTGACTGCTCCCTCAAAGTTTGTTCGTGAGACTCGGTATTCGAGCTTCTTGCCGCCGTTCTCAAGAACGCTGGCAGGGTTCAGTGAAATCGAAACGGTGCTCAAGTCGTTGTCGGCAATCGTGACAGCGGCCATCTTGTGATCGGTATCGAGCTCATATGTGGCGTCTTCCGTTAGAGTGATTCGCACGTCTTCATCGCGCTCATCGATCGTGTCGCCGACGACTGTAAGAGTGAGGTTCGCCGACAACTCTCCCGCAGGAATCGTGACAGTCGCTGGAATCGGATCGAGATCCGTTGTGTAGTCCTTACCTGCGGTTGCGCTGCCGTTGATCGCGAAAGAGATCGTCAGGTCTTCGGTGCCGACTTCGGATCGCTCGAAAGTGAAGACGGTCGCCGTCTTATCTGTTTCAGCGAGTGTAAGATTTGCGACATCGACGCTCACAGTTGGGACAACGGGGATCGCATCGTCGTCAATGATCGTGCCCGTTGCTTCGCTTGCAGTGCCGATTGTGTAATCGCCTGCGGTCAGCGTGAGTTGCACGGTCTCGTCTGACTCAACTTCGGTGTCATCAATTGGTGTAACAAAAAGTCTCCCTGACTCGAGTCCGTCGGCGATCAGAATCGTTCCCGTATTCCCGATAATCGGTTCGCTTTCAGGAACAGAGTAGTCGAACTTTGAACTGCTCTCGTCATACGACGCACTTCCTCCAACAGTGAAATTCACAAGCAAGTCACCCGCGACGTCAGTCCGAGTGAATAAGAAGGCAATTGCGCTGGCACTTGCTTCACCGACTTCTGCTACTGCTGCCGGATCGATTTCAAGCGTGACAGTTCCGGCAAGGAGAGCGCGGTCTTCTAAGACTTGCACTCTCTGCAACGCATCAAGGCGGTGCGGAGTACGGCTTCGCGTCGAACGCCCGGCGCGAGCCGAGATTGGCGACAGCGATGACAAATTCAAACTCTTCCACCATCGACTCAAAAGCATGTTCGGACCTCCTCGTTGCGAACTCAGTGTGAAGCAGCGACCCGCTTGCTGTTGTTGAGTGAAGAGGTCGACGCGCAGCAATCGCGACGTTGAACAGCTGACGAAACGGTTGCTTTGACGAGCACGCGAGATGCGACTTCGGGGATATGACCGGTCACGGAACGACTTCCAAACCGCTGCAAGTGCGTGCCGATTGGCACTTCGCTGACAACTCGCCGGGCCGTGAGCAATGCTGACCGAAGCGAACACAACTCGACTTCTTCAACACACAACAGGATCGCTATGTACCGCAATCTCTCTAGATTGCAATTGGTCGGTGACAACGATTGTGTCGATTGTGACGGCAGGGCTTGCCATTCAGATGTCGACGACGTCGCTCAATCAAGCTCGTTCTGAGACACAACGAGGACAAATGGGGGCAGAAGCCCAAGCGGGCTCTCTCGACTAGCTGCAAGTCGGTTGGAGCAGAGGATTCAAACTTCGATGCAGCTACTTATTCGTCTCAGGTGCTCGCAGACGAAGTGCTGCAAGCCGATCGAAGTTCGGGGGGGGGCGTGCAACGAACTTTGCGGATTGATTGGCACATTCGCTCCGTTACTTTTTATTACATCCGGCCTTGATGAGGGACTTCGCCTTCTTCTTGATCAACCTCTAAGAACGCCGGACAGTCCGATTGATTCACCCGAGCACCGGCGTCGCTTTCGAACAAAGCGACCGAACATGCGGCGCGTTCATTCAACACTTGCTTCCTTAGATCGCTGAGGATCTTTGATGGGACTCATTCGCGGCTTTGTGACTCTCTGCTTACTGGGGTCTCTCGTGCTACCGGTTCACGCTCAGGCGACGGCGAATGTTGAGATTGATTTGCTCTATGCGACGGCGGATGGCGTTGAACTCAAGCTCGATCTGCATCGTGCTGCTCAAAGTGCCGGACAGCCGCTTGTTGTTTGGGTGCATGGCGGTGCGTGGCGCGCGGGATCGAAGAGTGACATGCCGCTGAAGGGCTTCGTGGCGGCAGGCTATCCAGTGGCGAGCGTCGATTACCGACTCTCAACGCAGGCTCCGTTTCCTGCTCAGGTGCATGACATCAAAGCGGGGATTCGCTTTCTCAGAGCGAAGCAGAACACGCTCAGGATCGACGCGAGTCGCATTGTCATCGCGGGCGGTTCGGCGGGCGGCCATCTGGCGGCACTCGTCGGAGTCACGAATCGACATCAACAACTCGAAGTCCGAGTCGGACCGCACCTTGATCAAAGCTCTGACGTGCAAGCCATCGTCAGCTTCTACGGCATGTCAAACTTAACGACGATCTTGGCGCAGTCGACGCCGCATGGGCTCAAGGTTCGAGTGCCTGCGCTCCAATTGCTGCTCGGCGGGCAACCCGATGAGAAGCCGGACCTCGCGCGATTGGCGAGCCCCGTCTTTCACGTTGATGAGAACGATCCGCCCTTGCTGCTCATTCATGGCGATCAAGATCCGCAAGCGCCGATCAACCAATCACATGAGCTTCATGGCCGATATGAGCGAGCAAGACTCCGCACTCAATTCGTCGTCATTCATGATGGCAAGCACGGCGGAGCCGAGTTCTATGACGACGAAAGGATCAGCATTGTGAAGGCGTTTCTCGCAGAGAACCTCAAGGACTCGGCCGTGAAGTGATGCCGCAGATTTCTATGCAATCTGCGTTACATCAGCGCCGACAGGACGAGAGACGCTTAGGCGTCATCGCTCAGAGGTTGCGGCAACTTGCTGTAGCTTCGGCTACAGGCTGAGTGATCCAGTCGTTGAGTGCTCCGACTCGGAGTTGCTCATTTTGCGAGCCCTGAAATGCAACTCGCCGAACGACCAATGACGGTGCGTTCGGCGAGAGGTGATTCGAGTTTTCAGACAGCAGTCAAACTGCTGCGAGACTCATGCGACTGACTGGCAGATTGCAAAGGCAACTGCGGTGCTG
>CAZNMS010000094.1:0-7965 GCA_964573505.1 uncultured Planctomycetaceae bacterium
TGAGGAACACTGGTACGACGGACTTGTAGTCCGTCGTACGTCGTGAGAAGCGACGGACTGCAAGTCCGTCGTACCCAAAAACGGATGAGTTCCTCAGACGACAAGTGCCAGTTGGCGGCTCAGACCTTGAGTCGCCTGCCATTCATCTTCCTGTCTTCAATTTTCCTGTCATGCCCCGCCTTTGAAGGACGTAAGTGGAAGAAATGTGACAGGAAGATTGGCGACAAGAAGATGAAGACCTTCGTGATCTGTCTTCGCGCATCGCGCTGAGCGGCACTTGTCATTCGCAGTCGATACCGCTCGAAGACAGCACGGACTGGAAGTCCATGCGACGACGAAGGCGGCAATGCGACGCGTGCGGCATGCACTCGCGATGCTTCTGAAATGACAAAACCGGGAGCACGATCACGTCGTGCTCCCGGTTCTCGTTGACAGTCTCTGATGATGTCGACTCAGCAAGCTTGAGCCTGCTGCTCAATGCAAGCAGTAAGGGATTTAGCGGCTGACTGGGATCAGCCGAGCCGTCTTTGCGTCGCCTTGATTGGCCGCTTTTTCGATGTCCTTCAGCACTCGCAGCGTGTTGCCGCCGAGGATCTTCTTGATGTCCTCTTCCTTGTAGCCGCGATTGAGCAACTCTTGCGTAACGTGCGGGAAGCACGAGACGTCTTCGAGATGCTTCGGCACGCTCACGATGCCATCGAAGTTCGAACCGAGTCCGACATGATCCACTCCGGCTGTCTTCGCAATGTGGTCGATGTGATCGACGACATTGGCAACCGATGTTGTCGGCAGCGGATGATCCTTCAGCCACGGGCCGAGAGCTGCTTGAAACTCAGCATCCGTCTTGAACTGCTTGCGAAACAGAGCCGCGTCCTTCGTGCGTGTCTCGTAAGCCTTGACGCTCTCTGCGGAGAGGAAGCCTGCATAGAAATTGACGAGCACCACTCCGCCATTCTTTGCGACGGCCTTGAGAGTGTCGTCCTTCAGGTTGCGAGCGTGCGGAGCAATCGCGTGTGCTCCTGAGTGCGAGAAGACAACTGGCGCCTTCGAGAGAGCCAGTGCGTCTTCAATCGTCCCGGTCGAACTGTGTGAGAGGTCGATCGCCATACCGAGCTGGTTCATCTCGGCAACAACCTTCTCGCCGAACGGAGCAAGGCCGCCGTGCTTCGACACATCAAGAGCCGCATCGGCCCAGTCGGTCGTTTCGTCGTGAGTCAGAGCCATCATTCGCACGCCGGCTTGATGGTACGTCTTGAGAACTGCGAGTGAGCTCTCGATCGCATTGCCGCCTTCGATCGCGACCATCGCTGCAACATGACCGTTGTTACGGATGCGCTGCATCTCTTCGATGCTGACCGCGAACTCGATCTGCCCCTTCGAGCGGCTCAAAAGTTTGCCGAGTTGCTCAATCTGCTCGAGCGTCTGACGAACGGCAGTGCCCTTCTTGACGGCATCCGAAGAAACATAGGTCGCGAAGATCTCTGCTCCGACGCCACCTTGTCGCAGACGCGGCAAGTCGGTGTGCAGAGTGGGCTGCGAGGCCGTGAAGTCGAACGTATCGAGCGACAATGTCGGCTGCTTCGCGAACTTCATGACCAAGTTGTTATGGCCGTCGATGACGAAGGCTTCTTTGTGAATGCGAGCCGCTTCGTCTGACATCTTCATGGGCTCGGCAGCGACACCGACCGAAGCCGCGAGAACGCTCACGACCGCCAACAAGAGCCCGCGAAAACCAATCTCAAACTTCGGCATGATTGTCCTCATCTGTTTGGCAAGCTGAGAACGGCCACCAATCGCCGCTCACAAGCACGCTCAACAGGCAGAATCAAAGCAGCCAACTGTTAAGAGATTGCGAAGACATGATTCAGAAACAAAAGAGACTTCATGAAGACAGTGAGCGATCGGACGTCGTTTGAGTGTCATCGGCACCCCGGCGCAGTCTCTGGCGCGCTTGCCCGTCGGCACCAACAAACGGTTGCGAGACGAATGAGCGAACCGAATCGTGCTCGGTCAGAACGATCCGGACGGCGCGACTTCAGGGCCGGATTGCCGATCTTGTTCCTGTGAAGCTGCTCTTCAGGCCAATGGTCGCCGCTCTTCGCGAAAGTGCGTCTTCAACCGCGTCTGACGAATGGCGGAACTCAACTGCCAAGACACTTAAGGCGACAGCGGCAGATGAGTTTCGACCAGTACGACGGACTTGTAGTCCGTCGAAGACGAGGCCCGACGGACTACAAGTCCGTCGTACAAGAATTCGCCGGTAGGTTCTCAACTGCCGCTCGCCTAAGAGACGCTCGCCCATGCGGCCGTGAAAACAAAAAAAAATGCCCCCGGCGCGAGACCGGGGGCATGAGCGAGGTCGATAACTCCGCGTTGCGAATCACAGCGGTGTTAGTAGTTGAACTGAAACTGCAACCGGATCGCCTGACCGTCCCATTGCTGATAGGGGGAGACTCCTGCGGCTGTTGAGGCGCCGGTATTGGTGCGGTCGGTGATGAGATAGGCCAACGTTAGCTCGGCAGCGGGATTGATCTGCCACTCAGTCCCGAACTCCCATTCGCTGATGTCGACGTAGGGAGCATTTCGCTGACTCTTGTAGCCGCCTTGATAGTACGACCATCGCGCGTAGGGGAACCATGTGCCGTGCCAGTCATCGACCTTGTAATTCACCATCGCGTAACCGCCGTAAAGCGATCGTTCCTGCACAGCAGTCTGAGCGTCGTTCAAACCGGGACCGCGTCCGACATTCCATTCCGCTTGAAAGCCAATTGGCTGCGGATACCAAACAAACGTCGCGCCGACTCGCTCTTCTAACATGCCGTCAGCACCGCCTGTGGTCGACGTGCCTGCCGGAATGAAGGTGCCCGGTCCTGCTCCGAGCGGTCGGATGCCGCTGCCCAGCACGGTGTATTTGCCTTGATAAGCCTGCAGGCCGGCTTCGACATACTGCCCGTTGCAGAACTGATGCGGGATCGCCAATCGCGTGACGAGATGCAGATGATCGTTCTGCTCTTGAAAGGCACCGCCTTGCCCCGCGTAAGTTCCGAAAGCAAAGAGGCCGTAGTTGCCGGTTCCCTTCAGACCCTTCTCGACAACGTCCTTGAAGAGGTCTTGCGCCCAAGTCGGTGTGTAATAAAAGTAGACACCGAGATCTCGCTCATTGGGAGTCGCACTATTCATGGCATCGGTTCGTTCGAAGGGGATGCGATTCGAACTCGACTGCATGTTCTCCCAACCGTAAGGCACCTTCGTCAGACCGCCGCGAATGCGATACTCCTTGTGATCATCGATGTAATAGTCGGCGAAGACGTCGCGCATTTGGACGAACAACGCTTGATCGGTGTTACCCGTCGGCGTGACCGCGAAGTCCGGCTGAAAGTACACATAGACATGCTCATGCACGTCGCCAGACAGAATCACGCGGGCGCGACGAACGAGAAACGATTGGTTGGTCGCAATTGACCGATCGAGGACATGCTGAGCGGGAGCAGAGCCATCGGAGGTCGCTGTCACGTCGCTGTAGCGGAGTTGCGTGTAGCCGCGCAGGCTGATCTTGTCGTACCAGCTCTTCTTCTTCGGAGCGTCGGGCTTGCTGCTCGGTTTCGAGTCGGAGGTCGAAGACGTCGAATCGGTTTGCTCGCGGACGATGCCGATTTCGGGGTCATGTCCCATGAACAGACCGCCGAGATGCAGGCGGTTTGAAAGACTGACCTGATAGATCCCGTCTTCGTCGTTGTTGGGATCTTTCTCTCCAAGCAATTCTCGGTTCTTGGCTTCGAGTTCGGTCAGTCGCAGTTCGAGCCGCGCCATTCGCTCAAGGAAGTCTTGAGCTTGAGGCACTTGTTGAGTGAGTGGTGTGCCCTCGGGGTCAGCAAATACTGGCTGAGGCATCGGTACGTCTTGGCCGACAGCGAACTGCGTTAAGCACCCTAAAACGAACGTACTCAAGAACGATGTGCGTTTCACGAATCCCTTCCTTTGGTCTCGCGACCATCTCTCATTGAGTGAGCATGCGGAGTTGCAGGCGATGAGTTCTCGCGTCATCCCCGTTGGCCCGCAGAGTCGAGCAGTCACGACTCCCAAAAGATTCAGCCCCATCCAATCGCTTGAGCATCCGCGCTCCCTTCAGACCGAGAGGCGCACGGCGTGGCGCTCACGCTCGAATTCAGTGAAAACGAGCGAGCCGACGATAAAGCCAAGATTTCTTCGGTTTATCAGGCATCCGCAAACGATTGGATGTGCCCGTCAGAATCGGCTCGCATAGCAGGAGCGTTTCAAGGTGCAGCACCACGAGGCCGGTTTCTTAACACTCGAAATCCGGCTGGCCTGAAAAGTTTGCCTGACAGGAACAACCGAGCGGCAAGTCCTGCAAGTAGATTGGGATTCCATCCCGATCTTCAGCGGGGCGACCGCTCCTCCAACGCCGCGACTGGCCGTCAAGAACCGCCCTCTCGGTTGTTCGACTCGTGTTCGATGTGAGCCGATTCGCCGTTGTCGCTGACTGCACGCCGAATCGTGACGGCGATCTCGTGCCTTGTTTGTGAACCTCATCCCGCTGAGGCTCGGGATGGAATCCCAAGCTACTTGTCCGCATGAGTTTCTCTCGCTGTTGCTCGGCTCGGCGATTCTGTTGGAGATGGGAACTCTGTTTGAGTTGATTCGCCTTTTGCGCTGACTGCATGCCGAATCATGACGGCGGTCTCGTGCGTTGCTTGTGAAGCTCATCCCGCTGAGGCTCGGGATGGAATCCCAAGCTACGACGAACGCAGTCGCTGTCAGCGCCTGTAATCAATCTGCCATAACAAAGTGTTAGCCCTGCTTGGCGCGTCAATTTGGTCAGTCACATGAGGGCCGCAACGCGCCAATGTCTCGCAGAGACACGTTGGCTCGTAGTTCCGGTCGTAGCGGTTGTGACGCCAAAAAGTTGCCGATCGTTCTAGTTGTACCGGTCGTAGTGAGCCTCGACTGCTCAGTCAGCTTTGCTCCGAAAGTTCGCCGGAACAGCGTCTCTTTTCGGAGCGAGGTTCGCATTTAGCCCGTCCGGTAAGTGCTGCCTATCGCGTGCGCCATTGCGGAATTGGTGCGCGCAGCACTCTGCCGATGTCTACTCGTTTCACTCACAAACGGAGTGCGGGCTAATGGTCCTGTCCAACTGGCTCAACACGGTTTTGAAGTCTCGTCTCAATAAGAAGTCACTGCGTTCTCGGAAACGAGCTCTACGCCGTGCTCAAGCTCAACAACCATCGCTGGCACTTGAAGCTCTTGAGACGCGAACGCTTCTGACTGCGTTTTCGATCGACGATGTGAGTCAGGTTGAGACAGATTCAGGCACGACCAACTTCGTCTTCACCGTCACCCGTGTGAATAGTGCGACTCCCTCGACGACCAACGAGGTGATCTCGTACTCGGTGTCGGGCAGTTCCGCGACGAGTGGCAGCGACTTCACGGCAGTCGCAGGCACGCTGATATTTGCCGGCGGTGCTACTGCGAACTCAACGGACACCCAAACGATTACCGTCGCCGTCAATGGTGACGAGGTCATCGAAGACGACGAGACCTTCACAGTTGCGTTGACGATTGGCACTCCGGGTACCGACCCCATCACGATCGACCCGTCAAACGGCATCGGCACGATCGAGAACGACGACACTCAGACGTTGGAGATTTCCGCACCGACGATCACTGAGACCGACGCCGATCAAGTCATCTTCTTGTCCGTGACTTCGCCCAAAGCCGTGCAGGACGGCTTCAAGGTTGCGTTCACAACAGTTGATGTCACTGCGGTACTCGGCTCTGAGTACTCCGTAGGTTCAGTTAGCCCCGTGACCTTTGCCGGTAATGAAGGCGAAGTGCAGCAAATCAGCGTGACGATCCATGGCGACAACATCATCGAGCCGAACGAGACCTTTATTCCGGTCCTCGGGAGCGTGACGAATACGACTCCGGTTCAGATTAACTCGATCCTCACCGGTGGTTCGTTCACGGCAACAATCAATGACGACGACACATTGCTCGTCGAGTTCGATCAAGCCACTGGCAGCGACGACGAAGACTCCGGAGGCGACCTGCCAACACTGCTCGTGACCGGCACGATTCAGGCGGGACACTCGGTCGATGTGAATGTCAGCGTGCAGGGAGCGAGCACGGCGTCAGCCGCCGACTATGTCAGCCCAGTTGCGACGACCATTGGTGCCGGTACGTACTCAGCTCAATCAACCGCCATCACCGCACTCGCAATCGTCGCTGATACCATCGTCGAAGCCGACGAGACGCTCATTTTGGGCGGGATCAGTGGCACGCAAGTCACGGTCGGCACTCAGGCCACAACGACCTACACCATCACCGATGACGACAGCGCGACAGTTTCGATCGCGGGCACGACTCACGGTAATGAAGCCGGTCCAGTCGATGCCGTCTTCACGGTCACTCTGACCGCCGCGAGTTCGACCGACACCGTCGTTGCGTACTCCGTCGCCGGGACTGCGACTTCCGCTAGCGATTACGCGGCACTCAGCGGCACGGTGACGATTCCCGCCGGTGACACGAGCGCGACGATCACGGTTGATGTGACCGACGATGGTCTCGTTGAAGCCACCGAGACAGTGGTGCTGACGCTGACCGGCGTCACGGGCGATGCCGGCATCACGCTTGATGTCGATGCGGCTGATCTGACAGCAACGCGCGACATCACCGATAACGACTCAGCAGAAGTCTCGATCGCGGGCACGACTCACGGTGATGAAACGGGTCCAGCCGATGCGGTCTTCACGGTGACGCTGACGGCAGCGAGTGCGACGGACACCGTCGTTGCGTACTCCGTCGCCGGGACAGCAGCTTCCGGCAGCGACTTCACGGCACTCAGCGGGACGGTGACGATTCCCGCCGGTGACACGAGCGCGACGATCACGGTTGATGTGACCGACGATGGTCTCGTTGAAGCCACCGAGACAGTGGTGCTGACGCTGACCGGCGTCACGGGAGATGCCGAGATCACTCTCGATCCCGATGCGGCTGATCTGACAGCAACGCGCGACATCGCAGACAACGACTCAGCAGAAGTCTCGATCGCAGGCACGACTCACGGTAATGAGGAAGGGCCGGTTGACGCGGTCTTCACGGTGACGCTGACAGCCGCCAGTTCAACGGACACCGTCGTTGCGTACTCAGTCGCCGGAACTGCGACTTCCGCTAGCGACTTCGCGGCACTCAGCGGGACGGTGACGATTCCCGCCGGTGACACGAGTGCGACGGTCACGGTCGATGTGACTGACGACGCACTGCTCGAAGACACTGAGACAGTGGAGCTGACTCTGACCGGCGTGACGGGAGATACCGAGATCACTCTCGATCCCGACGCGGCTGATCTGACAGCGACGCGCGACATTGCAGACAACGACTCAGCGGAAGTTTCGATCGCGGGCACGACTCACGGTAATGAAGCCGGTCCAGTCGATGCCGTCTTCACGGTCACTCTGACCGCCGCGAGTTCGACCGACACCGTCGTTGCGTACTCCGTCGCCGGGACTGCGACTTCCGCTAGCGATTACGCGGCACTCAGCGGCACGGTGACGATTCCCGCCGGTGACACGAGCGCGACGATCACGGTTGATGTGACCGACGATGGTCTCGTTGAAGCCACCGAGACAGTGGTGCTGACGCTGACCGGCGTCACGGGCGATGCCGGCATCACGCTTGATGTCGATGCGGCTGATCTGACAGCAACGCGCGACATCACCGATAACGACTCAGCAGAAGTCTCGATCGCGGGCACGACTCACGGTGATGAAACGGGTCCAGCCGATGCGGTCTTCACGGTGACGCTGACGGCAGCGAGTGCGACGGACACCGTCGTTGCGTACTCCGTCGCCGGGACAGCAGCTTCCGGCAGCGACTTCACGGCACTCAGCGGGACGGTGACGATTCCCGCCGGTGACACGAGCGCGACGATCACGGTTGATGTGACCG
>CAZNMS010000094.1:8065-23102 GCA_964573505.1 uncultured Planctomycetaceae bacterium
CGACATCGCAGACAACGACTCAGCAGAAGTCTCGATCGCAGGCACGACTCACGGTGATGAAGCGGGGCCGGTTGATGTCGTCTTCACCGTCACGCTGACCGTAGCGAGTTCAACGGACACCGTTGTGACTTACGACCTGACGGGCACAGCAACAGCGGGCAGTGACTACAGCGACGCCGGCGTGGGAGAACTCACGATTCCTGCCGGTGATACGACTGCGACAATCACGCTCACTGTCTCCGACGATGCGTTTGATGAAATGACCGAGACGGTGATCGTCACGCTGACTGGCGTCACGACCGGTGATGCTGACATCACAGTTGCAGCGGGTCCGAATGACTCCGCGACGCGCGACATCTCGGACGACGACACTGCCGGAATCACCGTCAGTGCGATCAGCGGAGACACGACGGAAGCAGGCGATACGGCGACGTTCACGATCGTGCTCGACTCGCAGCCGACGGGTGATGTGACGATTGCGATTAGCTCGGATGACGTCACGGAAGGCACCGTTGCACCGGCGAGCGTGACCTTTACTGCGGCGAACTGGGACACACCGCAAACCGTGACGGTCACCGGCGTTGATGACGATGTCGACGATAGCGACGTCAGCTTCAACATCGTGCTGGCTGCCGCGACTTCGACAGACCCCAGTTACAACGCGGTCAATCCTGCCGACGTCGCCGTCACCAACATCGACGACGACACCGCCGGGATCACCGTGAGCGCGATCAGCGGAGCGACGACGGAAGCGGGCGGAACCGCGACCTTCACGATCGTGCTCGACTCGGAACCGACGGGCGATGTGACGATTAGCATCTCGTCGGACGACGCAACCGAAGGCACGGTCGCTCCGCTGAGCGTGACCTTCACCGCCGCCAACTGGGACACGCCGCAAACGGTGACTGTCACCGGACAGAACGAATTCGTTGATGATGGGAATGTCGCCTTCAACATCGTGCTTGATGCCGCGACCTCGACCGATCCGCTCTACAACGGCGTCGACCCGGATGACGTCGCGGTGACGAACACTGACGACGACGTTTCGGGCATCAATGTCAGCGGCATCAGCGGCAACACCTCTGAAGCAGGCGGAACAGCGACCTTCACCGTTTCGCTGCAATCTCAGCCGACCGCCGATGTGACGATTGGGATCTCTTCGGACGATACGAGCGAAGGCACGGTCACTCCGGTCAGCCTCACTTTCACCGCTGCCAACTGGAACGTGCCGCAGACAGTCACTGTCACCGGACAGGATGACTTCATCGACGACGGTAACGTTTCTTACACGATCGTGACTGACACGGCAGCCTCGGGCGATGCCAACTACGACGGAGTGAATGCCGCTAACGTCACGGTGAGCAACACCGATGACGACACTGCGGGGATCACCGTCGGAGCCATTAGCGGTGACACCACCGAAGCGGGAGGAATGGCGACCTTCACGATCGTGCTCGACTCCGAGCCGACCGCTGATGTGACGATCGGCATTTCGTCCGACGACACCACTGAGGGCACGGGTTCTCCAGCGAGCGTCATCTTCACGGCCGCGAATTGGAACGTGCCGCAGACCGTGACCGTCACTGGCGTTGATGACTTCGTTGACGACGGAGACGTCTCGTTCAACGTCGTTACGGCAGCCGCGACTTCGGCTGACACCGTCTACAACGGGCTCAATGCAGCGAACGTCGCTGTCACGAACACCGACGATGACACCGCCGGAATCACGGTCGGCGCGATCAGCGGCGACACGACCGAAGCGGGCGGAACAGCGACCTTCACGATCGTGCTCGATTCCGAACCAACCGGCGACGTGACGATTGGCGTCTCGTCCGACGATACGACCGAAGGCACTGTTGCTCCGGCATCAGTCACCTTCACAGCCGCGAATTGGAACGTGCCGCAGACCGTGACTGTCACCGGAGTCAATGACTTCGTTGATGACGGCGACGTCAGCTTCAACATCGTGTTGGGAGCCGCGACTTCGACGGACACAAACTACAACGGCGATAATCCGGCCGATGTCGCAGTGACCAATCTCGATAACGACACAGCAGGCATCACCGTCGGCACGATTAGTGGCGACACCTCTGAAGCCGGCGGAACAGCGACGTTCACGATCGTGCTCGATTCCGAACCAACAGGCGACGTGACGATCGGCGTTTCTTCCGACGATACGAGCGAAGGCACAGTTGTTCCGGCATCGGTTACCTTCACCGCTGCGAACTGGAACGTGCCGCAGACCTTGACCGTTACCGGAGTCGATGACTTCGTCGACGACGGCGACGTCAGCTTCAACGTCGTGCTCGACACAGCCACTTCCACAGACACGAACTACAGCAGCATCGACCCCGCTGATGTCGCCGTCACCAACACTGATGACGACACCGCAGGCATCACGGTCAGCGCGATCAGCGGCGACACCACTGAAGCTGGCGGAACAGCGACCTTCACGATCGTGCTCGATTCCGAACCGACGGCCGACGTGACGATTGGCGTCTATTCCAACAATTCCTTCGAAGGCATTAGTGCTGCGCCATTAGGGCTCACCTTCACAGCCGCGAATTGGAACGTGCCGCAAACCGTGACCGTTACCGGAGTCGATGACTTCGTCGATGACGGCGACATCAACTTCAACATCGTGACTGCCCCCGCGATATCGATCGATCCGAATTACTTCGGCGTTGATGGAGCCGACGTCGCTGTCACCAACAACGACGACGACACCGCAGGCATCACGGTCACTCCGACAAGCGGACTCATCACAACGGAAGCCGGCGGAACAGACACGTTCACGATCGTCTTAGACTCGGAACCGACAGCGGACGTGACGATTGCGATTAGCTCTGACAACACCGCTGAAGGCACCGCTGCTCCGGCAAGTGTCACCTTCACCGCCGCAAACTGGAACGTGCCTCAGACAGTGACTGTTACCGGAGTCGATGACGCAGCAGCTGATGGCGACATCGCGTTCTCGATCCTGACCGATCCTGCGACCTCGACCGATCCGAACTATGCGGCACTCGATGCCGACGACGTCGCCGTGACGAACGAAGACGACGATCCCGGAACAACGACATCAGTCGACGGCAGCGGAAACCTCGTGTTCGACGATCTCGGTGGAGAAAGCAACGCGTTCACATTCACGGTCGTTGGCACCGATCTCGTCATCACCGACGCGAATGGTCATGCACTCGACGTCTCGGGATTCGCCGGGTCAACTGGCTCCGGCACAAGCTCGGTCACGATTCCGCTCTCGGCCTTCACCAATGGCATCATCGTCAACTCGGGCGACGGCGATGACACCCTGACGCTCGACTTCAGTACGGGACTCATCATTCCGGCAGCCGGTCTCACGTTTAATGGCGGCTTAGGACAAGACGAACTCGTGCTCGACAACACCGACGCGCAGTTCGATGAAGCCGTGCTCGATTACACGAACCCCAATGATGGCTTCATCACTCTGATCGGAGCGACCACGGGTAACATCGCTTACACCGGCCTCGACCCGATCACGATCAACGGCCCATTGGCCAGCATCACCTTCAACCTGACGGCCGGTGCCGATGATGCCAATCTGTCGGATGTTGGCGGCGGACAAGCATTGCTCGCCGGAGCGACGTTCGAAGACACGACCTTCGACGTGCCGACTGCCGGCGGGTCGATCACGATCAATTTGCTCGGCGGCAACGACATCCTGACGATCAGCTCGCTCGCACTGACCGCGACGACCGACCTCACCATCAACGGCGGAGCGGACACAGACGCCGTTCACTTCAACACAACTGGCGGACTGTCGAACGTCGACGATCTAACGGTCTCCGCTGAGACCTTCAGCCAAGCGACGTCAATCACGGCAGCCGGCGATGCGTCCTTCACGGTGACGACGGACTTGACGCTGACCAATGTCGGCAACGACTTCAACACGATCAGCGCGTCGAGCAACGGAGCGGTCTCGATCGCCGATTCAAATTCGATGACGGTCAACAGCGTCACGGGCGCCGGAGTCATACTCAGCACCGTTGACGGACTGACTGTGAGCGGAGCGATCGATGCCGGTGCAGGCACGGTCGACATCGACGTCAACACGAACGCTGCCGGAGCAGACTCCTTCGTGATGAGTCCCGGCAGTTCGATCGTCACAACGAACGACACCGAGAACGCGGTCTCGATCAGCGTGAACTCGATGATCGGTGGCACGGGCAACGCGAAGTTGACTTCGATCTCTGCGGGGACGACCGGCGGAGCAACGGGCGGCCGAGTCACTGTCGATGCCGTCGCGGGAGCGATCACTGACGGTGATACGAGCACCACAAACAACATCACCGCAGGCAACGCAGTGCTGACGGCAAAGGGCGGTGTCGGCACCGTTGCTGACCCGATCGAAACAACGTTGTCGCGCCTTGAAGGGACGAGCGAAACGGGCGGCTTCTTCGTCACCAACACCGGCAACTTGATGATCGGTGGCGTGAACTTTGCGGTGACCGGCATCTCATCGTCGACTGGCAACATCGAAGTTCGAGTCAACGGTTCGCTGACGGTCGAAGAGGGCGTTAGCTCAACCGGAGCAACGGGCAACATCTTGCTCAAAGCCAACGAGAATGCTGGTACCGGTCGAGACCTCACGATCAACGCTGTCACGATCAGCAGCCCGAACGGCAGCATCACGTTGGAAGCAGGCGACAACATCACAACGCTCGCCGGTTCGAAGATCTCCGCTCCAACAGGGACAATCGCGATCAACGGTGACAGCGGAGGTCACGACGCCAACGGAACGACGATCAACCTCAACGGCCAACTGGTCTCGACGGGCACAACGGTCAGCGGTGGTAGCGAGGATGACTCGTACCAGTTCGCCTATCCGCTCGGAGCAACGAACAAAGGCACGGTGACGATCTCTGACATCGGCGGCACTGACGCTGTCACGGTTTCCGGAACGACTGCTGACGACGTGCTCTTCTTCACGAGTTCCAATCCGCCGACGACAACGACGACCGATCAAGTCACTCGCGGCGATGCGGTCTCGGAACCCGTTGTGATCCCGAGTTCGATCGAGGCCGTCACGCTGTCCGGAGGTAACGGAAATGACACCTTCACCGTCGAGCCTTCAACGCTCTTCGCGCTCACTGTCGATGGCGGTTCGCCGGCCTTCGGACAAGCGGGCGTGCCTCCGGGAGATCAACTGAACCTGCAAACGTTCGGCAACACCTTCTCGTTCGTCGGCAGCTCCATTCAAGTTGCGGGCACTCAAGGCGGATCAGCCTTCAAGCTCGTCACACCGACCAACATCGAGAACATCCCGTTGGCCCCGGCATCGCCGACAGCTCCGCAGCGTTACGACTTCAACAACCAATCCTACAACTCAGCGACGAACTCATTCGTCCAGACCGAAACTCAAGCCGGTTGGACGGGCATGACAGCCGATCGCGTCTACTCAGTGGCGAATGGCTACGGCTGGCGCAGAGCGTTGACCGCGTACTCCGGCGGCACATCGACTTCAGCCGACGCGAACCTCATCAACGACGGTCATGTTTGGTCGCTCAACGTCAGCAGCTTCACGCCAGAATTCATCGCGACCGTTCCCAATGGCTGGGTCAGCGTCACTGTCAGCTACGGCCATCGCAGTTCTGCGATCGACGGACTGCGGATCTACAACGGCGACGTTCTGCCTCCGAAGTACATCGTGCAGAACCTCAGCGCGCCAGCCGGTCAGTCCGACCATTACACGTTCTTCACGCAGGTCACTGACGGAACTCTCAACATCGTGCTGGAAGACGGCGCTCCGGCCAGCACCTTCCTGTCCTTCAACAGCATCGACATCCGCCCGGCGGCCATCATGACGATGGGCTTTATGGATCTGCCGAGCACCCCAGCTTTCGCTGACGGCACTACGGTCGACACGTTCCATCTGGAAGGCGGCCCATCGAACTTGCTCGTCACCGTTGAAGCCTCAATGGGCACGATCACGTCGACGGATGCAGATCCAAAGATCGAGGGCTTCCAAGTTCTGACCGATGCCAATGGCGCAGCGGCGGTCTCCATCAAGCGACCGAGCGGTGCGGGCACCTCAACGCTGCTGCTGACAACAATCACCGGCGAAGATTGGAGCACGCAGTCGATCCAATACGCGCTGCAACCGCTGACATCGAATGCGCGATATCTCGACTTCAACACGACGGTGAACGGCGCTCCGACGACGACTCAAGCAGGCTATCTGCCGGTCGCTGCTACGGACTCCTACAACGCAACCCGAGGCTACGGCTGGACGACAACTCCACTGCCGTCAGCGAACGCTCCATTGGCGGTCTTCAGCGGACCATTGGCTGCTGCTCATAACGACTTCCAAACCAGCAGCAGCGCCGCAACGTTCCGAGTCGACCTGCCGAACGCGACTTACTCCGTGCATTACGCCATGGGGAATGGAAGCGATCACGCCGGTATCGACATCACCGCGAACGGAACTCAGGTCGTCACTGATCTGACTCTGCGACGCAACACGATCACCGAAGAGTCCTTCCTCGTGACCGTGACGAATGGTCGACTCGACCTGACGTTCACGCCGGGCACCGGCTCGCAGATCAACGGCAACTGGGTGATCAATGCGTTGCAGATCGTTCCCGTCACACAGCTCGCAACGATCACTCCGATCAATGAGGGCTCGGTACCGGCTGACGGCTCGACCGTCAGCGTGATCGAAGCCACAAGCAGTTTGGCTCCGGGAGCTCTCGTTACAGTCTCATCGACGCTCGGCACGATCACGACGACGGACGCAGACGCGACGGTCGCCGGAACGCAAGTCGTAGTGGGTGCGGGCGGTGCGATCAGCTTCAACTTGAAGTCAGGGACAAAGGCCGGAGTGCCGACAGTCGAATGGCGAGCCGTTGACGGTTCCGCCAATGCAACGGTCACCAACGCCGCCTTCTTGACCTTCACAGTTCTCGCCAGCCGCCGGTTCGATTTCGGCAACGGCTACGACGATGCGTCGATGACGAACATCGCTGCGGGCTTCATCGGAGTGCGAGCGAATCACAGCTTCGCCAACGACGGCTTCGGCTGGGTCGGGGCAGTTGGAGCGCAGTTAGTCAACACAATTCCGACAACCGTTCTGACTCCCGACCTGTACCGCGACGGCCATACGGGAAGTTCGACCAACATTGGCCAGTTCAAAGTGCAGGCCAACGCGGGCACGCTCTACAACGTCCGAGCGTATGTCGGCGGCCTCGGTCGTCGGTTCGATGCGATTCAAGTAACCGTTGAAGGTACCGCTCAACAGCAAGTAGCAACGACCCTCGCGAACCCGTTCGCGACGATCACCGCGAACGGTGCGAGCGACACCAACAACGACGGCTACCTGACGATCACGATTCAGAGCCCGACGAACATCTACCGCGGCGGATGGGAAATCGTCGGCCTCGAAGTCGCGGAAGCCGCAACCGGCCTCCCGCCAGTCGCCGCACTGACAGCGATCGACGACTTCTTCGCAAACTTCGAGTAGGTAGCAACGAGTCCCGAGCCGCACCCCGCAGCTCGGGATCCGAAGCCGTAGCTTGGGATTCCATCCCGAGCCGCGGCGGGCAAGCGGTCTCTCCGAGAAACAAACCTCGCCGTCAAAAACGAGTCCGCAGTGCCGTAGCTTGGGATTCCATCCCGAGCCTCGGCGGGCACCGGTCTCTCCGACTTACAGCCCGACCGTCAGAAACGAGCCCGCAGTAACCCGGCTCCTAAGTGAGAGTCGGTGAAACACGTCCCGAGTCCGTAGCATGGACGCCCACGTCCGTGCTGCGTCGCTGTCGGACGTAGGCGTCCAACCTACGCGACGCCAAGCCGAGGCGGTCTCTGACGGCGAGTCTGTTTGGCGGTGAAACCGGCGCCCGCTGAGGCTCGGGATGGAATCCCAAGCTACGACTCGGGAAGGAATCACGAGCTACTTTACGACGCTGGCGACGAAGGTCAGCAGCTCTTGAGTTGCGGGGTCGGACGGGATGCCGAGATCGGCGTTGAGTTTTGTGTGATTCGTCTCTCGGGCTCCGAAGACTGTAACGGGAATTGCATGCTCTTTGAGGACCGCTCCTAAACGCTGAGCTTGAGCACTCACGTCAGGATGATCGGCAACGTGCAGGATCAGGAACGGCGGGATGTTCTTGCCCGGAGCGATGTGCGTGACTGCTGAGAAGTCTTTGTGCTTTGCCGGATCGTTGCCGAACTTCTCGCGATGGCCGAACTTCGCTTGAGGCTGCCCGTGAACTCGGCGACGCACTTCGGCAGTCTCGATGATTGCCGGCACGTCGTAAGTGTCTCCGTCGACCGGCACGCAGCCTTTGATGATCGAGAGATTCAATCCCTCGGCCTTGAGATAGCGGTCATCAATGCTGATCAACGCCGCGAGTTGTGCTCCTGCCGAATGGCCCATCACCAAGATGCGATTGGGATCTCCGCCGTGCTCGGCAATGTGATCGTGAACCCAATGCAGCGACTTCGCGATGTCTCGAAAGAGGTCATCAATCGGGAACTGCGGCAGCAGGCGATAGTTCGTCGAGACGAAGACAAAGCCCTTCTCGGTGAAGAGCTTCGGCTTGAGTTGCACGCTGCTCTTGTCTCCGGCTTGCCAACCTCCGCCGTGAATCCAGAAGACGACCGGCGCATTCTTCGCGCTCACCGGCGAGTAGACATCGAGCACATGCCGCTCATGTCCCGAGGTCACATACGGAATGTTGCGAGTCACGCTTTGAGCATGAGCAGTCGACAGCAACGCGAAAGCAGCGATGACGCAAGCAATCAGTCTCATCCGCAAAGTCCTTTCAACAGCAGAGCAAAGTTCGCGACGCTCAACGATGGGCATCGCGCCGGCATGAAGCCGGGAACTCGTCGAGCACTCTGACGAGTTTCGCACTGCGTTGAAGGATGGCCGCCATCTTCCGAGCTTGATTTGAACACTCGCTCGTTCTTCGTTTTTCGACCTGCTGCCATGCAATTCGACTTACAGGGGCACATCCGCAGTTCAACATTGCTATCCGCAGGAAAGTACGACTGTTGCGCAGCGGCTGACGACGGACGGCACGAGCCGGACTGCGGATGAATGAAGAGTCGGCTCGATCAGCAACTCGATCCCGCTTTACGGAAGCTCTTCGGGAACGCGTAGCTCAGTCTCTCCGAGACTGAGCATTTCGCAGGACGCGGCCGCTTCAAGACCGCCAGTTCGAACTCAAATTCGAACCCGCAGGCGACGATTAGTAAGTTGCCTCGTCACGCAGCAAAGGCCGCCTGCGCCGTCCGCTTTCATCGGTCTTCGATCTTCTCAACCACTCGGTTCATTCGCTGCCAAAGTCCTGAGCCAGATTGAGATGAAACGTGACGGTTATGCCATCTCCAATCCGCGCAGAGTTCCTTTGCCGGTTGAGAACTCATCGGTCTCGATGCCGAGTCGTTGCAGCATTGAGACGAAGAGGTTTGTCAGCGGGTAGTTGTTCTGCGGGTCAAAGGCCAAATGCTGACCGTGCTTGAAGCCGCCTCCGGCAAGCAACGCGGGCAAGTTCACGTTTGAGTGTGAGTTCGCGCTCCCCATGCACGTGCCGTAGAGAATCATCGTGCGGTCTAAGAGTGATTGGCCCTCTTCCTTCGATTCGCTGAGAGCTTTGAGGAACTCGCCCAGTGCTGCGAATTGGGCTTCTTCGTGACCGCGCAGTTCTGCCAGTGCTTCCGGGCGATTGCCGTGATGCGTGATGTTGTGAATGACAACAGTGTCGATGAAGAACGACATGATGCGCGACGAGTCGGTTTCGAGAGCAAGCTTCATCACATCGAAGAACAGTCGCGTGCGCGCGACGAAGGCTTTCGGGTCGTCGATGTCGTCAGGAGCTTTCGCGGTGACAACTGGCTTCGGCTTGTATTCCCATGACTCGGAAGCGGCGAGACGCTGCTCGAGGTCTCGGACTGCGGTGAAGTATTGGTCGATGCGTTGTTGGTCGCCCTTCGAAAGCGACTTGTTGAGCCGTTTGGATTGCTCGCCCACAAAGTCGAGAAGGCTGCGGCCGTTCTTCAACGCTTCAATGTTGGCGGCGACTTCTTCCGGCTTGCCCTGCACGAAGAGCTTCTGAAAGAGCTTCTTCGGACTGCGTTCTGAGGGGATCGGCGCGCCGCTGCGCGTATAGCTCAGCGTCTGACCTTCGGTCGTATTAGCGAGCACGAGCGACGGGAAGCGCGTCTTGTTGCCGACGAGTTCAGCGGCGTACTGGTCGAGCGAGACCCAATTGCGGAAGCCGCCGCGTTCTGGATGAGGAGTGCCGGTGATGAAGCATTTCTCGGCAGCGTGCCCTCCGGTAACTCCGGGATGACTGGTGCCAGAAAGCACCGTGAAGTCGTTGCGATTCGCAGCCAACTTCTGCAAGTACGGACTGAGTTCGTAGTCTCGTCCGGCTTTCTCCGGGAAGAAGTACTGCGGCAAGATGCCCATATTGGTTTCGATGCAGATCATGCGGCGCGGGATCGCTTTCGCATCGTCTGCAGCAAACGCAGGTCGCATCGCATCGAGCAGCGGCAAAGCCATCGTGACTCCGGCTCCTCGCAAGAACGTGCGGCGAGACAACGGAGCTTGAGCGATTGAAAACGGCGGCATGAGCAGAGTCCTTGAAGCAGGCAGATCATCGGGCTCGAAGGCGATCGACCAGATGATTGCGGTTGAGTTAGACGGCGTGAATGCAAGGGTGCAAGAACTGCGCGAGGTCGTGCGACGCATGACGTCGGCATGAGTAACGTGCCGCAAGCATTCAGCTCGTTTCGAAGCCTTATCCCTCTAACGAAAGAAACTCATGCGTAGCGTTGTGACGGTGATTGTTCTCTTCATCGCGGCAAGTTCGATGGCCCCAATGCAGGTGCAGGCGGAGTCGCCGCGAGTGGCCGTCGAGGGCAGCAGTGGGCAATGGCAGCTCACTCGCGACGGGAAGCCTTACTTCGTCAAAGGCGTCGGCGGGGACGGTTCATGGGAACTACTCGCGCAGCTCGGCGGGAACTCGGTGCGAACATGGGGGCATGAGCGACTGGGCGAGCAACTTGATCAAGCTCAGAAGCTCGGGCTGACGGTCACTGCGGGAATTTGGCTCGGGCAAGTGCGGCAAGGCTTCGATTGGTCCGATGCGGCGAGTCTCATCAAGCAGCGCGAAGTCATTCGGCAAGCGGTGCTCATGCACAAAGATCATCCGGCGCTCCTCATGTGGGCGCTGGGCAACGAAATGGAAGATCCGGTCGGGAAGAATGGCGCTGTTTGGTCGGAGATCAACAACCTCGCGCGGCTCGTGAAGTCGCTCGATGATCGGCATCCGACAATGACCGTCATCGCCGAAATGGGCGGCGACAAGATCGCGAACATGCACGCTCTGTGTCCCGACATCGATGTGATCGGCATCAACTCGTATGCGGGCGGGCCGTCAGTCGGCGAGCGCTATCAGAAGCTCGGGGGGAAGAAACCTTACATCCTCACCGAGTTCGGGCCGCCCGGCATTTGGGAGATCGCGAAAGACGAAGCCGGTGCCTATCGCGAACTCACGAGCACGGCGAAGGCGGCTGCTTATCGCGACTCGTACCGCAAGTCGGTGCTCGAGCAGCGCGGCACGTGCTTCGGCTCGTATGCCTTCATGTGGGGGCAGAAGCAGGAAGTGACCGCCACATGGTTTTCGCTGCTGCTGAATGATGGATCGCGGCTGGCGGCGGTTGATGTGCTGTCCGAGTTTTGGACGGGGAAGCCGGTCGCGAATCGGTGCCCGGAGATCAAAGCGTTGACGGTGAGTGGCAGCACGGTCGTCAAACCGGGTGCTGTCATAAAAGTGACACTCGATGCGGCTGATCCTGAACGCGACCCGCTGAAAGTTGCATGGGAGCTGACGTCGGATGAAGAGGTCTACGGCTCGGGCGGTGATGCTGAAGCGGCGGCGCAGTCGATCTCGAAGGCGTTTCTGCGAGCGGACGAGAGCGGCGCTGAAGTGAAGCTACCGAGCGACGGCGGGCTCTATCGCGTGTTTGCAAGAGTGCTCGACGGGCACGGCGGAGCGGCGATCGCCAATGTGCCGATTCGAGTCGACGCACCAATCAAGATTGCGAGCGGTCGGACAACGAAGCTGCCGCTAATCGTCTACGACGAAGCGACTCAAGAGCCGACCTTCATTCCGTCCGGTTGGATGGGCGACACGAAGTCGATCAAGCTCGATCCGGCTTCGACCGAGCGACCGCATTCCGGCAGAACGAGCTTGCGTTGCGAGTTCTCTGCCACAACCGGATGGGGCGGCGTTGCATGGCAGCATCCGGCGTCGGATTGGGGCGATCAGAAAGGCGGCTTCGATCTGACGGGCGCAAAGCGATTGGTCTTCTATGCACGCGGCGACAAAGGCGGCGAAGAAGTCTCATTCAGCTTTGGCGCGATCGGTCCCGAGAAGAAGTACTTCGACACTGCAAAAGGATCGCTCGGCAAAGTGAAGCTGACCCGGGATTGGCAACGCTTCGAGATCAAACTCGACAATCTCAAGAGCAACGAAAACCTGTCGCGCATCAAGACGGGCTTTGTTTGGAGTCTCGCCAGTGGCAAAGAGCCGACGGTGTTCTTCTTAGACGGGATCCAGTGGGAGTAGTTTTGATTGCACTCTGAGAGTCAAGCTACCGAACTCGCTGAGACACCTTTGAAGACGCTCTTTCGCGGAGCGAAAGGCGACTATTGAGTAGCGAGCATCGCTCGCTGAAGGGAACGCGTAGCTCAGTCTCTCCGAGACTGAGCATTTTGCAGGACGCGGCCGCATAAGAGCCGTCAGTTCGAACTCGATAACGAACTCGCAGGCGGCGATTCGTAAGTCGCTTCGTCACGCAGAAGAGGCAGGCTCGGAGAGGCTGCCCTACGTCTCAGTTCTCAACTCTCACGGGACCGCAATTCCGACTGAATGACTGAAGGGAACCGATGATGAAGTTGATTTTGAGTTTGATGGCGGTCGTTCTTTGCCCGTTGTCGCTGATGGCAGCAGAACAGAGTTCGAAGCCGAATGTCATCTTTATTCTCGCCGATGATCTCGGATGGGCGGACACGACGCTCTATGGGCACACTCGGTTTTATGAGACGCCCAATCTTGAACGATTGGCGAAGCGCGGGATGACGTTCACGCGCGCGTACTCGGCAAGCCCGCTCTGCTCGCCGACTCGCTCTGCGATCATGACGGGGCTCAGTCCCGCTCGAACTGGCATCACTGTGCCGAACGGGCATGTGGCGCAAGTCGTGCTCGATGCAACGGTCGGCAAGAAGGGACCGCCGGATCAAAAGGCCGTCATGCCGAATGCGGTCACGCGATTGAAGACCGAATATCGAACGCTCGCCGAGACGCTGAAGGATGCCGGTTACGCGACAGCGCATCTCGGCAAGTGGCACTTAGGCAGCGAGCCGTACTCTCCGTTGCAGCAAGGCTTCGATCTCGACATCCCGCATCATCCGGGACCGGGGCCGGCGGGCAGCTATGTCGCTCCATGGAAGTTCAAGAACTTCACTGAGCGGACTCCGCAGGAGCAGATCGAAGACCGATTGGCGGCTGAAGCAGCAGCATGGATCGAGGCGCATCAAGCTCAGCCGTTCTTCTTGAACTACTGGATGTTTAGCGTGCATGGGCCATGGGACGCGAAAGCCAAACTCGTTGAGAAGTACCGCGAGAAAGCGAAGGCCAATGAGGCTCAGCGCTGTCCGACTTATGCCGCGATGATTGAAAGTATGGACGACGCGATCGGCACGCTGCTCGATACGCTCGACCGCCTGAAGCTCGCCGAGAAGACGGTCATCGTCTTCACCGCAGACAACGGCGGGAACATGTATAGCGAAGTCGATGGTGTCACGGTGACGAGCAACGCTCCGTTACGCGGCGGCAAAGCAACGATGTTCGAAGGCGGCACGCGCGTGCCCGGAGTTGTTGTTTGGCCGGGAGTGGCGCCTGCTGGCAGTCGCAGTCATGAGCCCATTCAGAGTGAGGACTATTACCCGACCTTCGTTGAGGGACTCGGGCTGAAGCAGGCTGCGGAACAACGCTTTGATGGCACGAGCATCTTGCCGGCGCTCAACGGCGGAAGCTTGTCACGCGAGGCGATCTTCAAGTTCTTCCCGCATAACCCGGCTGTGCCTGATTGGCTGCCTCCGGCGGTCTCGGTGCATCGCGGTGATTGGAAGTTGATCCGCATCTTTCATGGGGGCGAGCAAGGCGCTCATCGTTACTTGCTCTTCAATTTGAAAGAGGACCTCGGTGAGAAAAATAACCGCGCCGCTGAGCAGCCTCAGTTAGTCGCCGAACTCGATGCGCTGATCTCAAAGTTCCTCGCGGACACTCGCGCCGTTGTGCCGATCCCGAATCCGGCATTCGATCCCGCTCAGTATCAACCCGAGCTTGAAGGACAAGCGGGACCGAAGAAGAGGAAGCAGAAGCAAGCAGCAGCGCCATCCGCCGGGCAAGTCGCGACGACAACGGCTCCGAAGACTCCCGCGAAGGGCGACGACGACCCGGCGCTCAAAGGATGGAAGGCACGTGCTTGCACGGCGACCGCGAAAGACGGCGTCATCACAATCAAAGGAACTGGCGACGCACCGTTCTTGGGGATCGGCGCGGGGAAGCTCAGCGGCGACGTGCAATTAAAATTCCGCATGCGCGGCGAAGGACGCGGAAAGGTTGCATGGCTGCCGAGTCCGCAAACGCCCGTCGAGAACGCTCCGAAGCCGAACGACTACGAACTGAAAGCGGGAGAATTGTCGGTGCTAACTGTCACCGTTCCGGCAGAGAAGAACGCTGCGGGAGTCATTCGTCTGTTCGTCCCGGCACAGAAGCAAGCCGTTGAGATCGACTGGATCGAGCTCGTTGCAGGCAAAGACAGCCGGCGCTGGGAGTTTTGAGCGGCTCGCGCGCTCGTCGGAGCAACGTCTTTCAGTTACGCGGACCGGCATTGCGATCGTGCGTGAGTTGGCAACTGAAAATCGAAGTAGCAGGCAAAGAGCCCCAAAGGGCAACGCCGTTAAGGATTTTCGGGCTATGCCTTT
>CAZNMS010000095.1:0-23091 GCA_964573505.1 uncultured Planctomycetaceae bacterium
AGTCCGTCGTACCAGTGTTCCTCACTCATTGCGCCGGCTCGCCCGGTGAGGAACTTTTCTCGGGCGGTTAGTCACCGCGACGAAACGTCGCATCAAGGTGCAGGACGAATTTCGAAGCGTGCCAAGTGGCGACAAGGGCGTCGCATCCGCGCAACCCATCTGACTCCGCCGACAGACTTCGCAACCCACAAGGAGCCTGCTTGATGATTCTGCTTCAAGAGCCCCCGCGTAAAACCATCACTCAGGGTTTGGCATTGGCAGTGCGACGTCGCGAAGACGAAGCACATGCATTTCGCGAGGACGATGCGCGACTCGCAACGACGGTTCGACGCCGCCTCATCGAACTGGGGCATCCTCAACTGAGACATCTCAACGTTGATGTCACGAATGGACGAGTCGCTCTGAGCGGGCAGCTCAATAGGTACTATCTATTACAGGTCGCTCAGAACGCGGCACTCTCAACACCGGGAGTCACCGGCCTCGAAAGTGAAGTGCAGGTTGTCCGCTCTTCCGAATTGGAACTGATGGAAGATTAGTTCCACAGCTCCCGATGTCGCTGAAATCGTGAGATTTCAGGCATTTCAGCCGTCCGAAATCTGACGATTTCGGCTACGCGAAACTCAAGCTTTGAAGCCGCCCTACTTGAAGACCGCTTGAGCGTCGGCGAGTTCTTCGTCTCGGCGGTGGTAGCCGGTGACTTCGATGAGCTGCGCGGCGAGGGCTAGGTCGGCTTGTGGCGATGAGTCGCGCCACGGGTAATTCGTAGGAGGACCACTCTTGGCCGTCTTTCTTTCCGCTGCTTCGTCTGCGCAGCGAGGGGTCGGGTCTTCGAAATTTCGGAATTGGCGGGAGGTTGAGTCGCCTTCGCTGGCTGAGTCTTCTCCCGACGCTGCTACTCCAATTCCAACCAGGCTTCCTCACATGCGGGATATCGATCGCTGGCGGGTGCCATGTGATGGCGTTTGATCGTGAAGCCGTTGCGAGTGAGGACACGGATCGAACCGACGTTCTGACTCGCCACTCGCGCGTAAAGTGGCCGAGTCGCGTCTTCTTGAAGCAGCAAAGCCAGCGCCCGAGTGGCGATGCCTCGTCCCCAATGTTCTTTGGAGATCCAATAGCCGACGCAGCGTTGGCCTTCGGTGATGAAGGACGAGATGCAGCCGGCCAACTCGTCATTGGCGAGGATCGCTCGGGCGATCACGGTGCGATCATCGAGGATCGCGGACCAATGCGAATCGAACTCATTGGCTTCGCGCGGATTGACGACTGCCATGCGGACGGCGTCGGGGTCAAGCTGATTCCGATACAGCGTCGGCAGGTCATCGTTGGCGATCGGCCTGAGCCTGATATCGAGTTCATTTGGCTGGTTTGAATTGATTGCCGTGTCGAACAGCAGCAGTCCCTCTTGGTCGTCGTTCAACTGAGAAACCAATTCGCCTCGGTTGTTCCAGACTGCGGATTGGCCGGCGCTGATGAAGTTGTCACAGGGACCGATCGAGTTGGCCATGAGGACCGTCATCGAATGCTGCTGGGCGATCGCGGGGTAATGAGCGAATGCCTTGATGACTCCGCGATCGGGCTTCGCGACGCTGGCGAGATAAATATCGGCTCCGCACCGAACGGCGTTGGCCGCATGATCGGGTTGCAGTGACTCGTAACAGATGGCCGGAGCCAGCGTGTGGCCGTGTGCCTGTAACAACACTTGTTTGTCGCCGGGATCGAAGTACGGAAGCTCGTCAGAATGCAATTGTTGCTTCGCGTACCAGACTCGCGGTTGCCTCGGCTGAAAGAAGATCATGCCGATCTGAATGCCGGGGGCTTGTTGGTTCGCATCTCGTTCGTTCGCGACGGATGTGTCAGACAGCAACGGCAGTCCGACGCCGATGATTATGCCGTAAGCGTCGCTCAACGCCTGAAAGACATCCCACCGCGTATCGTCCGGTCGCGTGGCGAGTGCTTTCGCGAATGCTGGTTCGTAGCCGGTCAATGACAGCTCCGGGAAGAAGATCAGATCCGCTCGTTGCGATACGGCCCGTTCAATCATCGAGCGATGTCGCTCGATGTTCTTCGCGATGTCACCAGCAATCGGCTGGAATTGGGCGGCACAAATTCTCATCGGCAAAGTTCCCTCGGGCAGCGAAGCCGCAACCAAATCGGCGAACTGCAGTGCGTCAGCCCCCGGACCTCTCAAACGGCTTGGCTTCTCCCAACACCGCCCGCTTCTCGACGATGAACGGCAGGTGGTGCTGCAAGTGTCGCACGGCCTGTAATACTAATTGCCGCAGGGTGAGCAGGCCCGAAGTGCTATGCACGCCTTGTCGTTGCCACGCCTCAAGCGGCTGGGCCTTGAGGATGCGGGCGGCGTGCCGCCGCAGAGCCGTGAACAGGGTCAGTTGCTCGGCGAGGTCGAACGACTGGTAGTTGAGCCGTTCGATGTAGAGATTCTCGTCGGCGCTCATCAGCAGCGGGAGGTCCATCGCAATCGTCCGCACGATCCGGTCGGTGAAGAAGATCTCGGTGTCGGCGATATGGCCGACGCATTCCACCGTGCTCCATTTGCCGGGCACGGGCCGTGCGAGCACCTGCTCCGGAGTCATGCTCGCCACGGCGGATCGCAGGTCGTCGATTCCCTGCTCGTAGGCGGCGATCAATTCGACACAGCTCAGAGTGCCGTCGTCCCCCTGCATCATCGCCATGTACTCGGACTGCTGCATCACTCACCGCCCTTCGGTAACTCGTACTCGTCATGAAGAAACATCGTGTCCCACCGCCGCTCTTCCCACTCGTCGTACTTGCCTTAAGTGGGAGAACAAAAGATGAAAAGGATGAGCCGTTGATTGATCTCGGTCGTACCGGTCGGCGAGTTGAATTCGCTGGCACGATAATGGATGGCCAGCCGCAACCGCAGTTCGCGAACTGCTGAAGGGCGAGCGAGAATGCCACTGGCTTGACGATCTGACCTGCTCCAGTTCGCTCTCCCCATGAGCCACGCAGAGGAAATCGAACTTACCCCTCGAAACCCGAAACCGAGCTCCCCGTGCGAGCCTGCTACCAATTGGAGCCTCGATTTGAACTAGGCCCACAAGCCTCGTTCCTCTTGCTCTCCGCCGCCGCCGTGTCGGTGGATGCAACGACTGGTGAGCGACAGACCTCGCAATCAGAGGTCACACAGCGAGGGGTCGGGTCTTCGAAATTTCGGAATTGGCGGGAGGTTGGGTCGCCTTCGTTGGCTGAGTCTTCTCTCCGCCAATTGCGAAATTTCGTAGACCCGACCCCGGCTTCTGCTACTTGAAGACAGCTTGAGCGTCGGCGAGTTCTTCGTCTCGGCGGTGGTAGCCGGTGACTTCGATGAGCTGCGCGGCGAGGGCTAGGTCGGCTTGTGGCGATGAGTCGCGCCACGGGTAATTCGTAGGAGGACCACTCTTGGCCGTCTTTCTTTCCGCTGCTTCGTCTGCGCAGCGAGGGGTCGGGTCTTCGAAATTTCGGAATTGGCGGGAGGTTGAGTCGCCTTCGCTGGCTGAGTCTTCGCCCCGCCAATTGCTAAATTTCGTAGACCCGACTCCGGCTTCTGCGCTGTCTGCGGGCGGACGGACAGGAGTGTCCATCCTCCGTCCGAAGAGGCGAGCGCGGTGCAGCAGGGTGTCGATCAGGTGCAGACGCATGCCGCCTTGATAGTGGTGGGTCGGATCGTTCCCGCCCCGCGTCGCGAGTTGAAACGCTTCGTTCAACCGCTGCTCCGCCAACCCCCACTCGCCCTGCAACGCCAGACACCACGCACTCGGCAACAATGCTCGCGGGAGGTGATGAGTTGAGTTCGCCAGACGGAGCGTGTGGAGGGCGGTGTCGAGAGCGTCGCGTGCGGGGCCGAGACGCTCGGCGGTGGCCGCACCGGACAGCACCGCTCGCAGCAACAACACCCGACCCAACGTCAGTTGATCGAGGGCGATGGTGAGTAGTGACATTCGAGCTTTCGTGACCCATTCAAGCGTTTGAGTCGCTCGGCGTTCGACGTCTGCGAGTGCCGTAGCATGGGCTTCCAGCCCGTGCTTCTTCGCCGCGCCGGAAGAGCACGGGCTGGAAGCCCATGCTACGGACTGCCAAGCCGCGCGTTCGGCAGCAGCCAGCAACACGTCACAGTAACGGTAGCCCTGCACCGAATAGATGAGCGGGTACGAGGGCTGTCGTTTGAATTGCAGGGTCTCGGCCTCGGCAAACAGCGAGCGGCTTTCGTCCCGTCGTCCCGCTTGATGCAACGCGTCGGCGTGCGTCGTCCGAAAACCCATCCGCCGGAACTCGTCCTGGCTGCGGTCGGCAAACGTGACGGACTGCGCCGCCGTCGCCTCAGCAGCGGCGACCTCGCCCAACGTGAGTTCCAGTTCGCTCAGGTTGCTGGCAGTGATTGCGCAGCTCGTCCAATTCTCCTGTTGCATTCGCAAAGTGAGATTAGCTCGCATGGCTTCGCGGGCCTCGGTGAGGCGGTTCAGAGCGCGGAGGCGGAAGGCGGCTTCGCTCAGCAGCCAGGCTTGATCGGCGGGGGCCAGCGACTCAGCCAGTCGCGACCACGGTTCGACGAAGAAACACGCCACCGCCGCGAGGTCCAGACTCAACAGTCCGAGTTTCTTCGTGCTGTAGGCCGCATGAGTCCCCGCCGTACCACGTAGGATGCGGTTGCGATACACGTCGTCGCAGGCTTCTTGAAAACGACCGGCGAGGCAGCCATGAGCGACGGCTTGATACAGCGGCAGCAGGCCCTCACGCCCCTCGGGCCAGTACGGCACGCTCTGCCGCAAGTGCTCGAACAACCGCGACTGCGCCGCGCGGTAGGTGTCGATAGTCGCCTTTCGCTCCGCGAAAGAGCGGTGTGTTGCTGAAGCATCCTCCGAGGATTCGGCGGCTGAGGGCACATCGAGAAGACGCTCTTTCGCGGAGCGAAAGGCGACCATAGGCTCACCACGCAAACGCTCGGCGAAGTACTCCCGCAGCAGCGGGTGCGCGTCGAGCGACTGCCGCAGCGGGAACGTCACTGCCGGAACGGGATGCGGCTGCGGCTCGCCGATGTTTGTCGTTTGACGTCGTCGTCCTGCGGCCATCTCCGCGCGTGCCGACTCTTCGCCATAGCCCATGACCGTTGAAACCGGCTGCCACGGGACGGTCTCGAGCAGGCCGAGTTCCTTCAGCCGATTGACGGCCATCGTCCAGTCTTGCTTGCCCAGTCTCAGCAGCGGTTCGTTCAAACTCGGCAGCGGCTCGGCACACAACGCCGCCAGACAGTCCGGAGTCGCCGGGCGGTCGAACAAACCCAGCAGCCGCAAGATCGCCACTTCGACGATGCGACCTCCTTGCAGGAGCCATTGCTCATAAGCCGCAAAGACGCGGAAGGCGTGACCGTTCTGCAACTCTTTGTTGACCGTGCCGAACTTGAAGCAGTCGCGCTGCGCGATGTCGGGCTGCTCGAAGGCGAGTTTCAAAAACTGACCCATCAGCGAGACCGTCAACGCATGCCCGCGCACCTCGTGACTGGCCTGTCGTAATTCTTCCACCGACCCGCTCACTCCGTGTCCTCGCAACACGGCGGCTCCGGCGTCGTCGGTCAAATGGTCGAGCGGACGACAAGGCGTACTGCTGGCTTCGGTCGCGCTCAGGTCCGTCAGCCGCTCGCGCGAGGTGACGACGCACAGCCCGCGTTCCCCCATGACGAGGCCCGAGAACAACGCCTTCAAGCCATCGTCCATCAGCTCGCCCACTTGCGGTCCCGGCGGAAACTGCAGCGGTTCGAGCCCATCCAGAATGAGCAGCGAATCGTGCTGACTCACCAACACCGCCAACCGCGCGCCCTTGTCCCACGCCGACGCCGAACTCTCGGCCAACTTGGATCGCCGAAGAACGTGAGAGCCTCGGCCAGAAACGAAGTGGCATCGCCCACACTCCGCGCCGCCGTCTCGCCCGACACATCCCGAGTGCCCTGACTGTAGAAGGACCAGTCGAAGTACTTGGCGACGCCGCCATGCTGAGGCTGCTCCAACAACCGGTTCTTCCACCGCACCGCGACGGTCGTTTTTCCAGCTCCGCCAATGGCGATCAGCGACACGACCTTCGCTCGCCCCGGAGCCATCTCCAAAGCCGCCCGCCAGTCCGCATCCAACCGATCCAGCACGGCCTCGCGACCTTCGAAGATCTTGTCTTGGCGCGCAGGCAGATGAGAGGGGGCGATGTTGGTAGTGCGCTTTGAGTTGTCATGCCTCGGATGCCGGATGCGATACGTGTCCAAGATGAGATCCGCGATCTCTTCGCCAGAACGTCCCTGCGGGCGAATGCCGAAGTCGATCGGCTCCCAGCCCTCGACCCGAGTGTCATCCAGTTCAACCGGAACCACTGCGTCTTCCGGACGACGCTCCAGCAAGATTGTCCGAATTGCGCTCCATTCGAGGCGACACCACCGCTTGTCGTAGTGCTTCGAAAAGAACGGGACGACGAGTTGAGCTTGATCGCGATAAACACGCTTCAGCTTCAAATCGCCATCGGTGCCCAATAACTCGGCTTCGTACCACGCGTCGTAGAAGACACGGTCCTTTCCCAAAACTTCGGCGAGGCGATTGACCACACTGAGAACGAACTCACGGTCCTCGTTGGGAAATGACACAGCGATCGCGAATTGATGTGCGGAAAGGGCAGGCATGCTTGCGGTCCTTCAACTTCCACTGGGGAAGCGCCGTCGGGTGACGGATCGGAAGTTTGACGAGTTTCGCTCCGAGGCTTTCGCTCGCCTGATGTCGGGGGCAGGTCGATCTCGGAAGTGCGCGGAATCGTCGAGGAATGACTGCTCGATTTGGCGTCGCGTAGGTTGGACGCCTACGTCCGACTGCGACGCAGCACGGACGTGGGCGTCCATGCTACGAACTCGGGCAGTGATTCACCGACAGTCTCGCGCACTTTTGAGGAGCCGTTCAGTTCTCAGCAAGCCACTCAGGCACGAGCCGTCGAGGCTCTGCCATGTGGCGGGACTGACGACGTCGCACGAATCATTGCTGGCACTGTTACGCAACAAGGCCGTGCATCTCACCGACGGTGTCACGCTGATTACACCCAGCGGCATTGAATCCAGCTACCGCTGTTCGCAGTCAACTCTGTGATCTCGGTGCCCTCTGTGGTTCAACATCTTTCTAGAAGGCATTGGAAACACAGAGGCACGGAGGACACGGAGTAAAGAAACGCGCCAGTCGGCAGCTTCGTCCTTGATCGAGCTGAGCGGTTGCCTGCGGACTTTGTGATGGAACTTGCGCAAAGGCCGTCAAGCCCCCGGCACAAGGCCGGGGGCGAAGCTTTCCTCTCGCCCCGCGATGGCGAGCAGTGGAATGCCTCCCAACTTTCAGCGTTCTGCCCTTCCGGTTGCGAAGACTCCGTTGAGGCTCGCGGACGTGCCGGAATGTCGGGGGATAACGAGTGCAACACGCCGAACCTTCTAAGGACGCCTTTTCTGCGTTCGAGGTTTAGTCGCTCAAAGTTTGGGGACGGCTGCGAATTGCAGAGGGACGGGGCGGAGAGTGGTGCTGTTTGCTGGCCAGTCGTGACATCCACCGACACGGGGTCGGTGGAGAGCGAGAAGCATGGCGGCGAGTGGCGTTGTTAGCTGACCAGTCGTGGCTTCCACCGACGCAGGGTCGGTGGAGAGCGGACCCCTGCACTTCGTTTCGGGGCGGACAACCATCGGGGCGAGCCCGATGGGGAATTTGTTACACGCTGATGAGTTGCATGACCTCAAGACATGGATGGGATGAGTTCAATGGCTGCGGCTCCTTCACTGAATGCTGTCGAGGTCTTTCGGCAGATCGTGCGTTTGCTCGCATGGCTTGATCGCATCGAGCAGAGCTTGCTTTCGATCTACTCACAACGACTCGCTGCCGCCGCGCAGTTTCAGCCGCGCGAGTTGCTCGAACTCAATCGGCAAGAAGAACTGCTGCAAGCGGAACTGAAGCAACTCAAGCCGAAGCGGGCGGATGTGCTGAAGGCCGGTCAGCAAGTCGGCCTGAAGTGCCCGGATTTGAAGTCACTACTCGCGGCACTCGGAGTGTTCGCCGATCAGCCGCATGGGATCGCTCTGCAAGACCTGCAAACAACGTCGGCATGGCTGCGGCGACTGGAAACGCTCGGCCGCGATTTGCAGCGGCAAGTTTGGACCAACTGGCACGTCATCCAACGTGCGAATCGCGAGCTCTCGGAACTGCGAGGCATGATCGCCGGGCAGTCTCGTTCGGCAGTCGCAACCGGTGCGACCAATACCGGTCAGCGTCAGCAGCGAGGCGGCGGCGGAGTCATGTTGGATGCGCGCGTTTGAGATGGAATTGAAATGACATGTCGTCGCTTGACTCTCTGAGGCTGTGAATCAATCGCCCCTGGGCTTGTCCCAGGGGTTTAGCGGCCTTTGCGCTATTCGAATTTGGGCCTGGTTCACGATGAGGTTGCAGAGCCGCGCCCGTCAGGAAGCGGAATCCGCTACGAAATAGCCAAAGCTCCGCTTCCTAACGGGCGCGGCTCGGCGACCCAACGCGAGACCGAAATGAACCTCGCCCGAATTTGCCCTTAATCGCAGTAGCGCAAAGGCCGTTGAACCCCCGACGCAAGGTCGGGGGCGTTTAGATCACAGCGTCTCTGAGTCGAGCTACGGCTGCTCGGAAGTACTCGCTTAGGTCACTCACACTTTCCTTTGAGCGTTGATCGTCCAACGTTCGACTCGGAGCCATTCTCATGTCTCTACTCGGTGCTCTCTCAAGCGCGACGCGTGCCCTTGAGGTCTATAGCACCGCCGCGCAGATCGCCGGGAACAACATCTCGAATGCGAATACTCCCGGCTACATCCGCGATGAACTCATTCTGGAGTCCGAGCGACCGTTCCTTCGCAACGGGTTGCTGGTCGGCGGCGGAGTCAAAGGTGCTTCGGTTCGTCAGCAGATTGATCAGTACCTTGAGAAGCGGATTCAGGCTGCGAACTCGGACGTCGAGAGCGCCAACGCGCGCAACAGCATCTTCAAGCAGCTTGAACTTGAGATTCGAGAACTCGGCGACAATGACCTCTCAAGCCGCTTCAGCAAGTTCGTCGCGTCGATCAACGAAGTCGTCAATCAGCCTGAGCAAGGACCGCTCCGCAGTGACGTTGTCGAGCAGGGCAAGTTGATCGCGAACGAGTTCCGCGATCTCCGCAATCGGCTCGATCAACTGCGCGAGACGCAGACGACACGGATCAATGATCTCGTCAAAGAAGGCAACGGGCTGATTGATCAAATTCAGTCGCTCAACGATCAGATCGCGAGCCTCGAATCAAACGGTCTCGTGACGAGTGAAGCCGGATCGTTGCGCTCGCAGCGGTACGTAGCACTCAATCGGCTCTCGCAGATCTTTCCGGTCAATTACTCCGAGCGCGAGAACGGCGTTGTCGATCTCTATAGCGGTTCGGACTACGTGCTCTTCACGAACCGTTCGCAGCATCTCGTGACGGATACGAAGACCGATCGCGGTGCCCTCGTGACGACGGTGCATTTCGATAAGACCAATACCGAACTCAGTCAGGCAGGCGGCGAACTCAAAGGAGTCGTCGATGCGCGCGATGAGATTCTCGGCGGCTTCATTGATGAACTCGACAAGCTGGCCGGCAACTTCATCTACGAGTTCAACAAGCTGCACTCGTCAGGCGAGGGACTTGCCGGCTTCAAGGCGGTCACAAGCGAGCAATCGCTGACCGACGCAGCGGTGCCGCTGAATGCTGCCGGTCTGCCTTTCACTCCGCAGCACGGCAGCTTCACGTTGAAGGTCAAGAATCAGCGGACGGGCATCGTCGAAGAGACGCGGATCGACGTTGATCTCGATGGCATCGGTAACAACGACACAACGCTCGAAGATCTGCGAGCGGCGATTGACGGCGTCGACAATGTCTCGGCCAGCATCGACACACTCGGCAAGCTGCGGATCAACGCCGATAGCGAGTTCGAGTTCTCGTTCTTGAACGACACTAGCGGTGCGCTGGCGGCACTGGGGATCAACACCTTCTTCACCGGAAGCACGAGCGGCAGCATCGGTGTGAGTGAATTATTACAGAAGGATCAGCGCTACCTCGCGACGGGCAAAGGCGGCGGGCCTTCGGACAATTCGAACGTGCTCGGTTTGGCGCAGATTATGGATCGCTCGGTCGAGTCACTCGGAGCCGTAAGTCTCAGCGACTTCTATGACTCGATGGTGTCGAACGTCGGGCAAGGCTCGGCGGCGGAAGAGGCGACATACAATGGGCTCGACTCGTTCCGAGGGTCTTTGCTCAGTCAACGCGATCAGTTCTCGGGAGTGAGTCTCGATGAAGAAGCCGTGCGACTCATCAAAGCTCAAGAAGCGTTCGCGGCATCGGCGCGCGTGATCAAGACGATCGACGACATGTTTCAACTCTTGTTAGGGCTTTGAAGAAGGAGCGAGCAGCGTTGAATGAATTGGGTGTAACCGGCATTCCGGCGCGGTCTCCGGCGGGCTCGCCCCGGACGGGAGTCACGACTGCCCCGCTACTCGCTCGCAGTGGTAGCGGAGCAGTCGTTGCTTCCGTCCGGACAAGCCGGACGGAGACGACTCGAATTCAGCGGCGGAGTGCCGGTCACATCCAAAAGAAATGCAGAGTTTGAATCGCGCGAGTGGTGCTTCTTAGGGGCACGCGATGAGTTTGCCCGACGGGCTCTTCGAGAACTCATCGAACGGATTACGCCATTACGGCTCTCCGCCATTACTAAGGACAGGTTTGTTACGGCGCGTCTTATCCGTGTGGGAAATATCCGTGTGCGAAGTCTTTGGGCAATTCAGCTTCGCACACGGATATGTCTCACACGGATGAAGAACACAGATTGAATTGGCAGGCAAAGAGCCCCAGCGGGGCGCGATTCGATAACCGGCATGAAGGTTCAACTCCGATAGGAGTTCAGCGCTTACTGACGGCCCGAGCGGCTTTCGAATCTCGCCCCGTTGGGACGAAGACAAGAAGGTGCGCGAAGACATGACGCTGCTCGTCGTCAAGAACGATGCCGCTAGCTCGTTACGAAACCGGGACGTTGTTTCTCGACTGATCCTTACCGCGACGAAAAGCATGCCCACTCAGGTCGGCATGTACTTTTCGTTGCATGAAGCTGGTGGGCCGGCGCTCGCGGCCAGTCTTTGATCGATGTCTCGACTGCCGACGCAGATCACGCTTGCTCGCGCCCGCACACCGATGCGTTGCGAGCTTGTCCGCACCCTACGAAATGCAATCGCTGCTGCTCAAGAAAACGAGTTCGTCATAAGGCACATTCATCATGGCCATTGGACCCATTCTTCCCGGACGACTGCCGAATGCTCTCGCAGCATCGCGGCTCTCGAAGAACGTCGAAGCGAATAAGTTCGCTCTGCAAGAACTCCAAGATCAGATCACGACCGGGCATCAGTTTCAGACGATCGGACAAGCACCGGCGAAGGCTCTGAGAACGATCATCTTGCAGCGGAATTTGGAGCGCAAGCAGCAGTTCATTTCGAACGTGCAGACCGATCGCTCGATGATCAACGCCACTGAGGACGCGCTGACGAGCGTCGGAGATTCGCTCAACACCGCGAAGGCGCTCTTGCTGCAAGGACTCAGCGCCGGAGCAAACGACACCGAGCGCGAAGCTCTCGCCAATGAAGTCAGTTCGCTGATGCAGGGCATCACAACCGCCGGCAATACAAAGTTCCGAGGCCGCTTCTTGTTCGGCGGCAGCGAGTCCGGGCAAGTGCCGTTCGACTTCGTCGGCTCGGGACAAGTGCGGTATCGCGGCGATGCTCAAAGCGTTGAATCGTTTCTCGATTACGACGTCAAACTCACGAACAACATTGATGGAGTCACCGCCTTCAACGCACTGACAACGGTCGGCGGCACAGATCTCAATGTCGCTCTGACGCTCGATACGCGCATCGCCGATCTGCATGGCGGAGAGGGTGTTGAACTCGGTGTCATTCGAGTTACAGCCGATGACGGAGCGACTCCCGTCAGTGCCGACGTTGATCTGACCGGCGCTGAGACGCTCAACGACATCAAGGCCCGCATCGAAGACGCGTTTGCTGCGAGTTCCAATCCGGTCACTGTCGACATCGAACCGACGTTGCAGCAGGGCTTGCGCATCGGAGCGGCAAGCGGCACGGTTACGGTTGCTGACATCACCGGCTCGAGAGTGGCGGCGGATCTCGGCATTGCGAGCGGTGCTGTCGCATCTATTACAGGCCGCGATCTCGATCCGCGTTTGTCGCTGAAGACGAGTCTTCTCAGTTTGAATGGCGGGTCGGGCATCGGTCCGACGAGCGGCTTCGGATTGCAGTTCACTGTCGGCAACAGCACGAAAGTTGTCGACATCTCGGCAGCCGAGACCGTCGAAGATCTCTTCAACACGTTGAAGCTTTCGGGACTCGATCTCGATGTCGGCTTCACGGCGGATGGCAGCGGCCTGTCGATCTCGCAACGAGTTAGCGGCGTGCCATTCTCAATCGGCGAGAACAACGGCCAGAACGCGTCGTTGCTCGGCATTCGCACGCTGACGTCGAACGTCTCGCTCAGTTCGCTCAATAAGGGGATCGGAGTACCGCTTGATGGCGGTTCGAAGTTCACGATCACGCGGCGAGACGGCACTGCCGTCGATATCGACATTGCTGGCGCGAACACCGTTCAAGACGTGCTCGACCGCATCAACGTCGTTGATCCCGGCAATCTGACGGCGAGCCTCAATCCCGTCGGCAATGGCATCGCGTTGTTCGATAACTCGGGAGCCGGTCCGCTATCGGTCGCTGAGGGAGCCGTTGCGGAATCGCTCGGACTCGTCGGCTCGGAAGCGGGAAGCGATCCGGCCATTCCGCTAGCTGGCAAAGACATCAACTCCAAACAGTCCGACGGAGTGTTCTCAGTTCTCAGTCAGCTTGCGTCAGCGTTACGTCGCGGAGACGTCCGCGATCTCGGTCGGCTTAACGGCAAGCTCGATGAAGAAGCCAATCGGTTCTTCACATTGAGAGGACTCGTCGGCACGCGGCAACGCACGCTCGATGAAGCCGAGAATCGACTCAACGACGAGCAGATCCTCATCAACGAAGGGCTCGCCGAGAACTTCGACATCGACATCGCCGAAGTCATCACCGCCTACACCTCGCGGCAGCAATCGCTCGAAGCGACGTATCAAGTCGTCAGCCGCACGATGAACTTGAATCTGATTGCGTATCTGTGATGTAGCGAGAATTGCAGGGGCAGGTCACAGTCGATTCGTCGTCCGAGAGACCTGCGCCGTGCGGGGATTTCGTAGCCGAAGTCGTGAGACTTCGGACGCAGTCGCTGCGGCCCCGAGATCTGACGATTTCGGCTACGACTTTGCTGCGGCTTCGCCGCATTAATGCGTCGCGATTGTGCGAGTGGCCGGAGTGCCGCTCTTTGGTTTGATCTCGACGTTGTTTGTGCGGCCGCGCAACCAGTCGGCGACTAACTCGACTTCGCGCTGCGACATGAGATTGCCCGACGACTCGCCTTGCTCTGCTGCGAACGCCGGCATGCGGTCGTTGTGATCTTCGGGATAGAACCGCTCATGCAGCGGATTGCGGATCATGCCGATCAACCAATCGCGCGAGCCGTAGCCAGTGAGATCCGGCGCCGAACCCAATTCGCCCTGATCTCGGAAATGATGGCAGTCGAAGCAGCCGAACTTGTCGGTCATCAACGCGATGCCGGCCTTGATGTCGTCGGCTGCGCCTGAGCCCGGCTCGGCAGCCACTTGCCCCGCTTCGGCTGAGAGTGCGACAGCAACTTGAGCGAGTTCTCGTTTGACGGTCGTCAATTCGTCGCCCTCGATGCCGTCAAAGTGCCCGGCGATCGCGCCGACCATTTCGCCCTCAGCCATCTTCGTCTTGCCGAAGTAGGCATCCGACTTAATGCGCTCGGGATCAAGCAATCCCTCGATCCACTTCACCGTGCCGAAACCTTTGAGGTTCGGTGCCGACGGCGTCTCAGCAACGAGTCCAATGCCTTCTTCATCAGCATGCGAATGGCAACTGACGCAGTGCCGCTTAAAGAGAATCGGGCCTTGAATCTCCGGGTCATTCAACAGCAGTTCGAGCGGTCCTTCCGGCGGCATTGCCTGAGTCGTCGCGAGATGTCGGATGCGTTCTGAGATCACATCAAGCTGCTGATTGGTCGTGATGTGCTCGCTGTCGTCGATGTCTCGCCAATACGAGACCGCAGTCAGACCGAGCAAACTCGTAAGGCCAATGACGACGACCGCTCCGCGCACGATGCGACTCGGCCATCCGGGAAATTTGCGATCAAGCACCGGCAGCGCGAGCAGCACGAGCAACGCCACTGCCGGAACAACGTGAGTCGCAACGAACTCAAAGTCGTTGTTGAAGTAATGCCGCAGTTCGAACAAGCAGCGGAAGTACCACTCGGGACGCGGCGAGTACGGCACGGTCGGATCAGCCGGAGCTTCAAGCGGTGCTTTCAACACGATGGCGCAGTAGCAGATGACTCCGAGCACGACGGTCAGCGCCAACATGTTGCGCGCGGTTTGATACGGGAAGTACGGCAGCAACGCGGAACGATCAGCGTTCGGATCGAGTTCAGCACCCGCAAGAGCATGCCGCTGCACTTGCTGGATATGTAATACAAGTAACAGCGTGACGAGCACCGGGATCGCAGCGACGTGCAAGAAGTAAAGGTGCGTGAGAGTGACTTGCCCGACTTCGTCGCCGCCAATCACCAATCTCTGCAAGAGCGGGCCAATCAGCGGCGTCGCTCCCATGATGTTGCCCTCGACTTCGATCTGCACCATTCCCTTCTGCGATGCCGTCAGCGGATTGCCCGTCATCGCCCATCCAATCACAAGCGGCATGAGCAGCAGGCCGGTGATCCAAATGAGTTCGCGCGGCGGTCGAAATGCAGCGGCGATCAAGACTCGAACGATGTGAACCGCAAAGAGCACGATCATCGTATGCGCGGTGAAGTAGTGAACTCCGCGAATGAACGAGCCCGCCCAGCTTTGCTCGATGAACAGCACGCTCGCCCATGCGCCGGTTGTTGAGGGCGTATAAGTCCCCATCAACAAGAACCCGGTCACGACTTCGATAATCAGCAGCCAGAACAAAACGCTGGCGCTGGTGAGCGGCCAACTCGGACCATTCGGCAGCACTCGCTGGCGCCACGGTGCGAGCAAGCCCCGATAGCCCGTTCGTTGATCAAGCCAGTCTCGCAGTGATTTGAACACGGAAGGCTCCGACGTTTGATGATTGAGATGCATTCGATTCGTGCTTCGTAACTTCAGCGAGCATCTTCGTAGCCGAAGTCGTGAGACTTCGGACGCAGTCACTGCGGCCCCGAAATCTGACGATTTCGGCTACGGTCGATTGCGGTCGAACCGCATAACGAGTCTGTCCGCGTAGCATGGACTTCCAGTCCGTGCGTCTTTCGCATTGATCGCGCTCGCCTGACGATTGCCGTCTTGCTCGGACGAACTGCGGATGTGCCCATGTAAGTCGAATGACATGTAACAGTCGTTCCAAAAGCGGCTCAGACTGAAACCTGACACTGAGTTCAAAACGGCCCGACTCATGCGACCGGGGCCTTCTTTGATGATCCTTGTTGGAAGCGTTCAAAGGTCACTTCGACCCACCATTGCTTTGTCTGCGGGTCTTCAACGAGCTGACATTCGAGCGAATCCATTCCGCGCGGCGCGGGAGACTTCTGCCCGCCCGCTTGCACTTGCTGACCGTCGAAACCGAAGACCGCTTTATGGCACGGGCAAACGAACTGTTGCCCTGCACTCAATTGAATGGAGCAACCCAAATGCGGGCATGTCGCGGTGAAGGCATCTACTTTCGTCTCAGCCGCTGCTGTCGATTCATCGCTGCGACGAATCAGCCAAACGCGACCAATGGTCTCGTTCGGGTACGACATCCATGCATCTTTTCGGTTGCCGACGACCGCAACTTGCACGGGCTTATTGGGGGGCAGATCGAGCAGTCGCGCGACTCGTTGCTTAGATGACTGGCTGCTGCTGCGTCGCCTCAAGTTCTCGACGACGTAAGCCACTCCGGGGACAGCAACAACGATCGAACAAATCGCCGCGCAGGCACGCGCGAGGAATGACAACGCCGAGCGACGATTCATGGCGCAGCTCTCAGTGGAAGGCGGGAAGAGGAATGCAGGCGGGATGTCGGGCGGGAGTCGGTCGCGAGGTCGCAAGGGCCGACAAAGAGGAGTCCCGCAATCGGCATTTCGTGTGCCGCGCGCTGTGAGCATCACGCTTCGCAGATTTGACCGCTCAGTCAGCGATCGACTGTCCCGATCCGCGCGCAAAGCGCGACAATCGGCACGCACAAACTCGTTCTTCCGCTGAGGCCCTAACGCGGTGCGACCGCAAACGACCGTAGCTGAAATCGTCAGATTTCGGGGGCGCAGTGACTGCGTCCGAAGTCTCACGACTTCGGCTACAAAGATGGGCGCACTGCGAGCAGAAGTTACGAAGGATGAATCTAAAAGAAGATCCCCCAGTCATTGTCGCTCATTGAGCTTCAAGGACTGGGGGATCGGTGCCCGCTGCAGCAGCGAGTGGCGAATCGATTGTGAGTCGCAGTTACGCGAACAGCGCCGGGACGTGCTCGGCCTTCACGAGTTCGCGCGGCTGATTCAAATGGTTGTAGACGACCGTCTGAGGATTGATGCCGACGCTGTGATAGATCGACGCCAACAACTCGATCGGATGCACGGGATCACGCAGCGGAGCAGAGCCGGTGCGGTCCGATTGGCCGTGAACGTAACCGCGTTTGATTCCGGCACCGGCTGCGATCGAGGTGTAGCAGTACGGCCAGTGATCGCGCCCGTCGTCCGAGTTGCTGTTGCCCGATGTGCTGACGCCGCGTTGCGGACTGCGACCGAATTCGCCGATCGCCACAACGAGCGTCTCGGCCAGCAAGCCGCGTTCATCGAGATCAGTGATGAGCGCCGACAACCCGCCATCAAGCATCGGAGCTGACTGGTTCTTCATGCGGCCCGAGAGACCAACATGCACGTCCCATGAATGGTTGTCGGAGTTCGCGACCTTCGGCCAAATCACTTCGACAACTCGCGTGCCCGCTTCGACCAATCGACGCGCGAGCAACAAGCTGTCGCCGAAGGTGTTGCGGCCATATCGCTCGCGAACGACTGCGGTCTCAGCATCGAGGTTGAACGCATCACGAGCGCGCCCGGAGACGATGAGGCTCAACGCTTTGTCGTAGTACTCGTTGAGTGTGTAGTCCTTAACCGCTGCATCGACGTCATCCATCTTCTTGACGATCGAATCACGCAACCGAGCTCGACGCTCCAATCGCGTCGCGAAGACATCGGGGCGCAACTGCAAGTCGTCGACCTTAATCCGAGTCATCTTCGCCATATCCATATCATCGCCGGATGGGTACAGCGTGTAGGGATCAAAGGCGCGACCGAGGAAGCCCGCCGTTCCGCCCTTGCCGACCACATTGCTCTCTTGCAGAGGGCGGGGCAGCATCACAAAGGGCAGCATCGGAACTGCCGGCGGCTTCAAGCGGATGATGTTGGAACCGAAGTTCGGGAAGTCTTTCGGATCCGGCGGCTCGAGCTGACCCGAGGGGCTGACTTTGTCCGTCGTGTACCCCGTCATGATCTGATAGATCGCGGCCGTATGGTTGAAGAGGCCGTTCGGTGTGTAGCTCATCGACCGAGTCATCGTGAATCGGTCATTGATGGCGGCGAGCTTCGGCAAAAGCTCGGTGAATTGGACTCCCGGCAGCTTCGTCCCGATCGGCGAGAAGACCGACTTCACATTGTCGGGCACGTCGGATTTTGGATCCCACAAATCGAGGTGTGATGGACCTCCTTGCAGGTACACCATGATAACCGACTTTGCCTTATTCCATCCGGCGCCGCCGCCTTCGGGAGCGTTCTCGGCTCGTGCTTGCAGTTCGAGCATCGAGCCTAAAGTCAGCCCGAGCATCCCGGAGCCGCCGACGCGAAGCACGTCGCGCCGAGTCACTCCGAGGTTCTTGTCACAGAGATCTTTGCCGGGTTCGCCGAGCACTCTCCACATAGTGGACTCCCCTAATGAGATCGTGAGAAATCGAATCGCTGTTTGAGCGAGGCCATCGTTAATCGAAATCGCCGACGGACTTATGCAGGTGATTCCTGCATGCGGCACTTGATATCAGCCGCGTCTGATGCGGTCGCACCATAGTCGTGCAGAAATAGGGTCTCCAGTCGAGCTTCAGGAAAAACTCCCTTCAGTTGCTCGGCCCGGAGTTGAGATCCTGTGTGAGTTGAGAACTCAATCTGTGTGGCGCGATGAGCTCGCAGACATCGTCAATCGTCTTATCCGTGTGAGAAACATCCGTGTGCAGAAGGATGGATGAGAGGGGCGTCTTTTGGCACATCCTTCCTCACACGGATATTTTCCACACGGATAAATGCATCGACCGACTCACTCGATCCGGGAATTGAGTTCTCGAAGAGACACCGTCGACTCGCTCTCTTTGATCGACTCGAAAAGTCCCCGAAATCGGTACATCCGGCAGAATCGTCAAACTTTGAAGTCGCCGGCGGTCGATCTTGATGCGGGCTCCTCGCTAACTGGCGAGCCGTTCGTGCATTGTTTGAACCTGACCTCGTAGCACGGATGCTCGAGTGCCGACGATGACGAGACTCACATCGCTTGCCGTAACGACTTGCGGGCTGCTGCTATTCGGAGCGACTTCGGGTTGCTCGCGAATGTGGTGGCGCGAGCAAGCGGACTGCGATGTCGCCGCCGCGATCACCGAGAAGCACGGCTATCTCGATCACGGCGATGTGCTGCCCGACGCCGACTCGCGATTGGCGGATCCCTTCAGCATCGACGCCCCGCCGCTTCCGCCCGACGACCCGACATCGCATCAACTGATGCATGAGGTCAACGGCAAGCGCGGCTTTGATTGGCATCGCAACGGCGAAGTGCAGGCGGTCGACTTGCAGCAGTGGATGAGCACGCTGCCTCAAGACAGCAACGGCAACATCGTGCTGAATCTTGAAGAGACCGTTCGCGTCGCGCGGAAGCACTCTCGCGAGTATCAGACCGAACTGGAAGACCTCTACTTGTCGGCGCTCGATGTGACGTTTGAGCGATTCCGCTTCGACACTCAGTTCTTCCTCGGCAACACAACGAACGAGACGCTCGACGGCCGTTTGCGATCGGGCACATCCTCGAAGAGCACGTTGAACTCAACGACAAGCGCTGACGTGCGAAAGCTGACCGCGACCGGTGGCGAGCTCGCGGTCGGACTTGCGAACTCTCTCGTTTGGCAGTTCTCAGGTAAGAATTCTGACACACTCGGTTCGACGCTCGACTTCACGTTGATGCAACCACTGCTGCGCTTCGGCGGACGAGCACGCGTTTTAGAGCGACTCACTCAGTCCGAGCGAACGCTGCTCGCAAACGTGCGGCAGATGGAACAATTCCGGCAGGGCTTCTATGTGCAAATTGTTGCAGGCAGGAATTCGGGGCAAGGACCGGTACGTCGCGGCGACGTCGGACAAGCGGGACTCGGGCTCATTGCCGGACTGCCGAGCGGTCGTTCGGGCGCGGCTCCTGTCGGCGGCTTCATCGGGCTTCTGCAAGAGCAGCAACAGATTCGTAATCGAACGGCGAATCTCACCGCGTTGCGCGATAGCTACATGCTGCTCGAAGCACTCTTTGATGCAGGGCGGCTGCCCAATCGGTTGCAGGTCGATCAAACGCGGCAAGCCTACTTCAACGCTCAGAGCAATCTGCTGACGACGCAAGCCGGGTACTTAAGCCGCATCGACACCTTCAAGATGCAACTCGGACTGCCGCCGTCGTTGCCGCTTGAAGTTCGCGATCCGCTCATCGACCAGTTCAATCTCATCGAGCCGCTGCTCGTCGAGCTGCAAGACGACTTGAACGACATCCTGATGAAGCTGCGGAAGAACTCGATTCCGCCCGAGCAGATCGGGATGCCGGCGCGACGAGACGAGATTCTCTCGCTCAAGCCGCGCGTTGATCATCACTTCGAACTCGCTGCGCAAAGTCTCGGCGTCTTGAAAGCAGAAGCACCGAAACGCCTTGCTCAATTGCGAAGACTGAAGGCGCGGCTTCCGGATCTGAAGATGGACGTCGACATGCGCGTCTTCGAGCCCGCTGAGTTTGAGCGGCGCCTTGCGGAGCTCGACGCATGGCTGCCGAAGCTCCGAACGGACACAACGGAGCGGCTTGCAGCGATCGCGGCATTGACCGACGAACGACTAAAAGTGATGCCCGATAAACGCATCGAAGACTTCATTGAACTCGCGACGAAGTTCTCGGGCGATCTCGTCGACCTCATGTTGTTGCAGGCTTCGGTGCGGCTCGAGACGACGGACTTTCAACCGATGCGCTTGAGCGAGACTCAAGCACTCGACATTGCCCGCAACAACCGACTCGATTGGATGAACGTGCGAGCGAACCTCGTCGACTCATGGCGCAAGATTGAGTTCGATGCGAACGCGCTGCAGAGCGATCTCAATCTCGTCATCAGTGGCGACATCAGCACGAAGGAAGACAACATCGCCGAGTTCCGCAAAGAGAACGGTCGGCTGCGATTCGGCGTCGAGTTCGATTCGCCAGTCACGCGGCTGGCCGAACGGAATCAGTACCGCGAGACGTTGATCGAGTATCAGCGAGCGCGCCGCGATTACATGCTCTTCGAAGATCAAGTCAGTCAGAGCTTACGCAACACGCTGCGCATCGTTGATCAGAGTCAGCTCAACTTTGAGATCCGTCGCGCGGCCGTGCGGATCGCGATCTCGCAAGTGGGACTCGCTCGCTACCGGCTGATTGAACCGGCGAAGGGCGGCGCCGCTGCCGTTGTTGCCGGACAAAGTCAGATCTCGCCGACGACCGCTCGCGATCTTGTGTCGGCACTCAACGACTTGCTCGACGCGCAGAACGACTTTCTCAACGCATGGGTGAGCTACGAAGTGCTGCGCATGGTGCTCGACTTCGAATTGGGCACGATGCAACTGAGCCCCGAGGGAATGTGGATTGATCGCGGCGTCCCGGTGCCGGAAGCAAAGCCGGCTGACGACATTGCCCCACCCGTCATCGAACCGGTGCTGCCCGCAGCCGCGCAGATCATGCATCCGAAAGTCGACGTGATTGCGGTCGTTGAAGCGAAGACGACCGCAACCTCTGACGGAGAGAAGTCGAAGTCGCGCGGATGGCGCGCGACCCAATCGGCAACCGCAGAGACTCCGATGCCGCGTTGATCCGAGCTATGTTCGTCGCCTCTCTGCACTACGCCGTAAAGGATCTTCAAGTAGCCGAAATCGTTAGATTTCGGGGCGTGGCGCAGGACTCGACCAACAGTTGACTTCAGACCGAAATCTGACGATTCCGGCTACGAGAAAAGGCATCGCCCGAAAATCGTTAACGGTGTCGCTTCTCTGCGACGTCTCTTGCGAGCGCCGCATTCTTCGGCACGAACATGAGCGACACATCGCGATGACGACTTCCGGTTCCGCATCGAACAATCCCGCGTCGGCTCCCTCTCCCGCTTCGCCTGCGATCCCGCAGGCGATTGTGCAAACGGGCAAAGCGACCGGTTCGGGCCTCAGCACGAAATTATGGTTGCTGACTGCCGCATGCTTCCTGACGGCGGTCGGGTTGACGTTATGGGCTCAGAAGCCGCCGGGGCCGACGATCACGATTCGCTTCAAGGACGGACACGGCATTCAATCGGGTAATCGCTTGCAGCATCACGGGATCGAAGTCGGTGATGTAACTTCAGTGACACTCTCGCCCGAGACTGATAGCGTCGTCGTCAAAGTCATGCTGCATCCGCAAGCGACGGCGCTTGCTCGTGAAGGCTCACAGTTTTGGATCGTGCGGCCGCGACTGAGTCTCACGAAGTTAAGCGGCATCGATACGGTCATCGGCGCGAAGTATCTCGGAGTGCAACCCGGACCGCCGGGCGGCAAGCTCGTCAAAGAGTTCGTCGGACTCGAAGCGCCGCTCACGGTGACTGAAGCCGAGACTGTCGAGATTGAACTGCGATTTCGCGACGGCAACGGCTTGAGTGTCGGAGATCCGATCAAGCATCGCGGCATCGTCATCGGCGAAGTCACCGCCGTTGAGTTGAACGCAGAGTTCTCGGGCGTCGTTGTTCGAGCACGACTGCTCGGCAGCGCGACGCAGCTTGCTCGTGCCGGATCGCAGTTTTGGATCGAGCGACCGACGGTCAACGCGGCGGAGATTCGAGGTCTCGATACGTTGCTCGCCGGGCGCTACATCGCCGTGCAGCCGGGTTCGAAAGACGCCGCCATTCAGACGACGTTTGAGGGTCTCGATCTCGCACCGCCGGCAGAGGTGCCGGAAGGCGGAGTTGAGATCGTGCTTGAAGCCTCGCGACGCGGCGGCCTGCAACGAGGAGTGCCGGTGCTGTATCGCGGCTTGCGCATCGGGCACGTCATCAACGTCGGCTTAGCGAGCGACTCAGCAAGCGTTGAAGCCCGCGCATGGATCGACGGCTCGTTCAAGCATCTCGTGCGCGAGAACACTCGCTTTTGGATGAACGACGGCTTCGACGTCTCCGTCGGGCTCAAAGGAGTGAAGCTGTCGACCGACGCCTTATCGAGCTTGATCATCGGCGGCATTTCAATCGCAACGCCGACGCAACCCGGACCGCTCGCAAAGACCGGTCAGCGCTTCGTCTGTGCCGAGAAGCCGGATGAAGAATGGCTGCAATGGCAACCGCGCTTGCCGCTCGGCGCCGCGTCCGTCGTAACGGGCACGTCTCTGCCGCAACCGCTCCGCGCGTCGTTGCGCTGGCACGAGAAGCTCTTCGGCTTCAAACGCGAGCGACAGAAAATCGGTTGGGTGCTCGCTCTCAAGAACGGTCACTTGCTCGGCCCGAGCGACCTTCTGCACGTGCCCGAAAAAGCGATCGAAGGAGCAACGCTCGAAGCCGCCGGCGGCAGTTGGCCGCTCGATCCGCAGCACGTCACAACCGCCGGAGCAGTCTCGTTCTTCAAGACCTCAGAGCCATTAGCGACCGAAG
>CAZNMS010000096.1:0-22957 GCA_964573505.1 uncultured Planctomycetaceae bacterium
GATTATGGCCATTCAACTTCCGACACGTGAAGATCAACGGACAGTCGAACTACGCAAGTAGCCTTTTGGTCTGCGCTAATCGGGTACTCGCAATCGACCGCGAACGGTCCTGAAGACAGCACGGACTGGAAGTCCATGCTACGCATGCGGACTCCGGCGAGACTTCGCTCGGCCCTCACCTGTTGAGCGGCTCGAAGGCTGCGTCTCACCTCCGCACGAACGGCAAGAACCGCGATCTCGCACAATCGATACGACCCGAGCGTGATTCAGTAACTCAGCCCACTCGGCACCCCGACGTTCGCACGAGTTGTGGCCTAAGTTGAAGAGAGTTCTGAGGTCTTTGAAGAACGCGGCGCTGAAGTCGTCAGACAACAGTCGCGCGTGAAGGCATCCGAATTCGGACGAGACTGTCGAACAAGAGTGGCACGACGCTCTGCGTCGTAAGTCCCGAGAGAGAACTCCCGTCGAATGACGAGGCTTCTCGACGCGGAGCGTCGAGCCACAATGATCTTCGACCTGCTCGGACGAGTTCGGCTACGGCCCTCTTCGACGCACGGACTTATGTCGGATCCCGTCTTTGTTCCATTTCTCGCTGAGTCCTTATCGAGCCATCTATGAGCAGTCCTGTCACTGTGCTTGAAGAGAACGATGCCGTGCGATTCGAGGCCGTTTCGAAAGAGGCATCGGCATCGAAGCCGCAGATCAAGAGCGGCGGACTTGCGGACCTCGTCGATCTCTATGCGGTCGCGGAATACATGCCGCCTGCCGATTGGGTCACGCGACTGCAACTCGAACGTCCGCGGCGCGATGTCCGTTGCCTCAATGGCGCGACGCGCTTTTGGAAACGAGCACTCGACGTCGTTGTCTCGATCATCATGTTGATCGTGCTTGCTCCGGTGATGCTCACTGTCGCATTGCTCGTTCGACTGACGTCAAAAGGACCGGTCATCTTTCGGCAACAACGAGTCGGCCTCAATCTGCGCGGCAAGAAGCCGCGCGATCGGCGTCAAGATGCAGCTCCGCCGCCGGAAGGAGTCGATCGTCGCTCGGCAGCAGATCGCCGTCGCAGCAGCAACTTTGGCAAGCCATTCGTGCTCTACAAGTTCCGCACGATGCGCATTGATGCCGAGAAGAACGGTGCTCAGTTCGCGCAGAAAGCGGACCCGCGAGTGACGCCGATTGGTCGCTTCTTGAGAAAGACGCGGCTTGATGAACTGCCGCAGTTGTGGAACGTGCTCAAAGGCGAAATGACGCTCGTTGGTCCTCGGCCCGAGCGGCCTGAATTCATTGAGAAGCTGTCCGATGAGATCCCGGACTACGTCGAGCGACTGGGGCTCAAACCCGGACTGACGGGCCCGGCTCAAGTCATCAACGGCTACGACAACAACATCGAAGGCTTCCGCCGCAAAGTCGCACTCGACCTGCTCTATCTGCAGAACTGCTGCTTGTGGAACGACATCAAGATCCTGTTCCGCACCATTCGAGTCGTGCTCACCGGCTCGGGGGCATTGTAGGAACTCCTACAGCGAGTTTGGGACCGAGCGCGCATCTCGCAGCTTGACTCTTTGAGTCGAGCAAAGAAGTCCGTAGGACGGCCGCTCTTGCCCGTCACTTCGCTCAATAGACGGGCAAGAGTGCCCGTCCTACAGCAAGACCGCTCGACTTAGAGAGTCAAGCCGCGGTTGCGCCGCTAACTGCACCGCGCGAGGCATAAGTCCGCGAATGCGTGCGCGTTCGTGTCAGAAAAATTTCACATGCTTGTGTAACGACGAGCGGCATCGCTGCATGTTTGTTGGACTCACGCATCAAAGGCGTCGCTTGCGATCGAGGGGGGCTCGAATCACTCTGCCCGCCCTGCTCGCGTGCTCTTCTTTCCCGCCTTGAAGGAACCTTGATCGTGATGAGTCGCCCTCTTCTCAAACGCAGTTTCGTTGCTGGTGTGTTGTCGCTGTTGGCTGTGTCGGCGCAAGCGAAAGATGAATGGACCCAGTTCCGCGGACCGGATGGAACGGGACATTCAAAAGCGAGCGGTATCGCGAAGACATGGGGCGAGAATCAGAACGTCAAATGGAAGTCCGCGATCCCCGGCAAAGGCCATTCGTCGCCCGTCATCTCGGACAATCAGATTTGGCTGACGACGGCCGTCGAGATTCCTCTGACCGCCGAAGCCAAAGCCGCGAAGTTGGCGAAGATCCCGAATTCAAAGGGGCTTGAACTGGCCGGCAGTTTGTCGCTGCGCGCGGTTTGCATTGATCGCGAGACCGGCGGCATCCTGCACAACATCGAGCTGCTCATGGTCAACGAAGCGCAGCCGATTCACTCGCTCAATAGCTATGCGTCGCCGACTCCGGTGTTCGAGAACGGCAAGCTCTTCTGTCACTTCGGCACCTATGGCACGGTCGCGATCGACACCGTGACGGGCAAGGTTTTGTGGAAGAACGAAGAGCATCACATCGAACATCAGAATGGGCCGGGTGCGTCTCCGGTCGTCGCGGGCGATGTGCTCATCATCAACTACGACGGCACCGACAAGCAGTACGTTGCGGCGATCGATAAGGCATCGGGCAAGACCGCATGGACGACGCAACGCAGCGGCAAGCTCGACGACCGACCGGATCTCAAGAAGGCGTATTGCACGTCGGTTGTTGTCGAAGATCCCAATACCGGTTTGCAGGTCATCTCGCCGGGAGCGAATTGGGTTTATGGCTACGACCCGAAGACGGGCAAAGAACTGTGGCGCGCGAGCTACGGGCAATTGGGCTTTTCGACTGTGCCGCGTCCGATCATCGGGCACGGAATGGTGTTCGTCGCAACAAGCTTCATGAAGTCGCGTTTGTTGGCCGTGAAGCTCGGCGGTCAAGGCGATGTGAGCGAGACTCACGTTGCATGGAAGTCGGATCGGCAAGTGCCGCAGAAGCCGTCGCTGCTGCTTGTTGGTGACGAGCTGTACTTCGTGAGCGACGGCGGCGTTGCAACATGTCTGAATGCAAAGACGGGCGATGAGCATTGGTCGCAGCGCATGCCGGGTTCGTACTCAGCCTCGCCGTTGTTTGTGGACGGTCGCATTCACTTCTTCAGTCAAGACGGCAAGACGACCGTGATCGCTCCGGGTAAGGAATACAAAGAGCTTGCCGTGAATCAGCTCAGTGACGGCTTCATGGCCTCGCCTGCGGTTGCCGGAAAGGCGTTGTTCCTGCGGACTGAGACGCATCTCTATCGCGTTGAGGAATAGCCGCCGACGAGCGTTGATGGCCCCGTCTATGGTCGCCTTTCGCTCCGCGGCTGTGACCTTTTCGCCCCCGGCCTTGTGCCGGGGGTTCAACGGCCTTTGCGCAACTTAAAATCAGGGACAATTCGAGTAGCGCAAAGGCCGTTAGACCCCCGAGGCGAGCTCGGGGGCGTTTAAGTCCGAGCTTCGAAGCGAAAGGCGACTATTGGGCTACGCACAAAGCTCATGCAGGAGTCCGATTCATGCTGCCTTTGCCCGATGTGATTTTGACCGAGACGGAACTCGATGAAGTGATGACGCGGCCTTCCGAGGCGCTCGTGAAGTTCATCACGAGCGTCTCAAGTCCGCTGCTCGTGCTCGGGGCCGGCGGCAAGATGGGGCCGACGCTTGCGGTGTTGGCGAAGCGAGCGGCAGAGGCCGCTCGGCATCCGCTCGATGTGATTGCCGTCAGTCGCTTCTCGGATGCGAATGCGAAGCAGTGGCTTGAGCAGCAAGGCGTTCACACGATCTCAGCCGACTTGCTCGAACGCGCGGCCGTGCAACAACTGCCCGATGCGCGCGACATCATCTATCTCGTCGGCATGAAGTTCGGCACGAGCACTCAGCCGGCGCGAACATGGGTCATCAACGCGCTCGTGCCGCCGCTTGTTTGCGAGCGATTCCCGCAGGCTCGCGTTGCCGCGCTGTCGACGGGCAATGTCTATCCGTTGGCGCGAGTCGCTGATGGCGGCTCATTAGAGACCGACGCACTCACGCCCATTGGCGAGTACGCGAATGCTGCTGTCGCGCGGGAGCGAGTCTTCGAGTTTTGTTCGCAGCGCTACGGCACTCGCATCGCGCAGTTGCGACTGAGTTATGCACTCGATCTGCGTTATGGCGTTGTCGCTGATTTGGCGCGGCGCGTTTGGACTGGCGAGCCGATCGAACTGGCGACCGGACACTTCAACGGCATTTGGCAGGGCGACGCAAACGACATGATCTTGAGATCGCTCGCACTCGCCGCATCACCGGTCGCGGCCTTCAATCTGACGAGCCCAACAATCGACTCGGTCCGAGAAACCGCGCTGCGATTGGGCGAGTTGCTCAATCGCACTCCGACGTTCGTCGGCGAAGAGTCCGGCACCGCCTTCGTCAGCAACACCAGCAAGCTGACAGAATTGTTGGGTGTCCCCTTTACGCCGCGCGCGAGCGTTCTCAAGTGGGTCGCTCATTGGGTGAAGAACGGCGGCCGGTCGCTGAATAAGCCGACGCACTTCGAAGTTCGCGACGGCCAGTTCTGAGAGATCGTCGACGAATCCTTTCTCGATTTGGTGAATGCTCTCCGCCCGACTCGCTCGCATCCGAGAGAAAGTACGACGCACAAGGAGACGCAATGAAGTTGCGCCGGAAGTCTTCTGCTCTGCAAACGGTGAAAAGCGTGTTGGAACGAGAAGATTTTTGCGGCCCTTGTACGACGGACTTGTAGTCCGTCGATCTGCGGCTGCGACGGACTACAAGTCCGTCGTACATTTTGGTTGCGGTACTGCCGCGCTAGGTGTCTTCGGTAACTGCGATCCGAAGACAAGGCCGCTACCCGGCAGAGAATGTGTTCTCAATGTCTTATCCGTGTGGGACACATCCGTGTGAGAAAGGGCGGGCGAGACCGCACTCACTTGCCCTTACTCACACGGATTTTTCCCACACGGATCAAACAAACGCTGTCTGTCGTGCGGCTTACCGATCGCTGCCGGGTTCGATGACGATCTCAGGACTCGTGCCGAACTTTGCTGGCAGCGGGATGTTCGACATCAAGCCGACTTCGCCCACTCGCACCTGCCATAAGCCCGAGAGTTCAATGGGCTCTTTCTCAGCGACGACCAGTAACGGCGACTTCCCCATCAAGCGAGCTTTTGGCGAGAGGCGGATCACGAGCAGATTGGCGTCGTCCCATGTGACGGCGGCGGACGGGATCGTCAGTTCGGGCCAACCATCATTATTGAGCTCGGGGGATTCGAGTTCTTCGCCGTTGAGCCAAACAGTCGAGTCGAGCATCGGTCCGCGCAGCACAAGTTTCAGATCCGGCTTATTGCCGAGATGTCGCGTCATCAGTCGCAGGTTGCAGCGATACCAAACAATCCGCACGTCCGCTTTGCCGCCCGGCAATGGAGGCAGCAAAGGCTCGATCGTCGGCACGGGCTTCACGGACCAATCGGTTGCGGCATTGCGTTTGGCCGAAGTGGCCTTTGCCGGAAGCTGATCGATGTCGCGCTCCATTCGCTTATCGCCACTGAAGACGAAGGGCATCGTGCCGCCGAGAATTTGCTCGCTCGTTGTCGTCGGACAGACGAAGCGTTCGACATGCGAGATGAGCAAGTCGTTGCCGGTGAAGTGATCGACGAAGGGCCAACGCTGCGGGTTATACATGCAGTCGGTCAAGTCGCGGACGAGCAACGTTCGCATGCCGTTGTTGACCATCTGCCGCAGTCCGAACGGCCGACCGAGCACACACATATTGGTATGCACGCCGGTCAGAATGACGAGCTTGATCTGCTTGTTCTGCAAGATGCTCCAAACTTCGTCGCCGCGATCGCTGATGAAGTCCGAGTTTTTGATCTCGATGCTGCTCGACTGCCGCTGCCACGGAAGATTCGGATTACGTCCGTCGCTCGCGAGCTTCTTATGCCAACGAGATCGCTCCTCCGGATCGTCGTCTTCGCCGCCGTCTGATTGGTCGAGCGGATAACGTCCGACGCCACTCATGAAGGCTTCGCGCTCGGCCTTCGTCTGCGAGATCCATGCAGTGATATCCGGCGGCAGTTTCGCTCCGTCTTTCTTCGTGAAGTCATCGAGAGCTTGAATGGCACTCTTCCGCGCTGGATGCGACTCGTAAGCCGGCATGCAATCGCTCGGCGAGTGAATGATCGTCGCACCTTCCGTTCGAGCGGCGATCAACATGCGATTGAGTCGCGGCAAGAACTCGTTCATTCGACGAACAGCATTGATGCTGTGATGAGCGTCCCAAACATCGCAAACGACGATGGCCGTTTCTTTCGGGTTCCACTGTTGAGTTTCCGTGACTCGCTTCGCCGGGTGCCCTTCGGCTTTGACGGCATACATCCTCACGACAAGCGGACGTTGTTCTGCAAGTGCTTCCGAATTCATTCCACTGATTCCCCAAACAACAACGAGCAACACAGACAACAGCACGCTTCGCACTGACTCTGCCAACAGCGACGTTATTTGCCGATCGATCCAAAGAGATTTCATAACGAGCCCTTATGCGAGTGATGATGCGATAACGAGGAGCAACGTCATCGCTCATAGTTCAGGCTTCAGCCGGCCTTTGAAGCACCGCCGGAAGGCGGGATTACGAACCTTGACGCACTGTCGTGCTAAGGAACGGTCAAGGAGCATCTTCGCGTTTCAAGCCTGAAGCGTCAGTGAGCGGGAGCGTTTCGAGACACGACAACGGCACTCACTCTTCGGGAACTCTTTCTTCAGAAGCGCTTTCAGACAAGTAGCTTGGGATTCCATCCCGAGCCTCAGCGGGATGAGTCTCTCAAACAAGGTCCGAAAACGCCGTCACAATTCGGCACGCAATAAGCGGCAAAGGCAGATCGACTCAGCCCGAGTTCGCGCCTCGCAGCAGATCGACCGCGAACCGAGCAACTGAAGAGTACCAACGAAAGCTGCCTCACCATTTCCGACCGGAGCCGCGAGGCCACGTTCACGCGCCATGGCTGAAGTCCGTCGGACAGCTCGAACTCTCGGCAGCGGGGTGACGCCAATTGTCACCACTCGCGTTGCAACGCGGCGACGAGAGTTCGAAATGACTTCTCGACGAAACACTTTTCTCTGGAGTGTTGCTTGCCGGAATCTGTCTCGATTCCGCAACGCTCGCCCGTGCCCGCTGTCTGAGTCGGGTATCTCTTACGAGTCCGCGAATTCTCACTGACTCACGTAAAGGGCTTCCTGATGCATCCGCGATATCTCTTCGGTCCGACGATCGTCATTTTCGGGCTCGTCGTCTTGATGGCACTCGGCCTTTGGGCAATTGGGCCGAAAGCTGCTGACCCCGACGTTGTCGCGCTCGAAGAACTCAATTTTTTAGAGACGGACCGCGCGACGTTCGAGAAGTCGTTCATGAAGGCTTATCGAGAAGACATGATCACGCAGCTCATCGGCGGCGCCGTCGTGATGTGTCTAGTCTTCGCGTTGCCGATTAAGCGCGGGCCGATGTTCATCATCATCAAGCCCGCGTTGTTCCTCTTAGGCGCCGGAGTGACCGCCTTTGTGCGCGGAGCAAGAGAAGACAGCGAAGGCGCGCTCTTCAAGTTGATGGTTGTCGGCACGGTCGTCATCGCGATCGTGAGCTTGATCGCCTATCTCCGCCGCTCGTTTCCGGAGTCGAAGTACCCCGCGCACTTTCGTTGGTCGAACCCCGAAGGCCGAGTGCCCTTGCAGCCCGACGACGCCGCAGCAATTGCACGCCTCGAACGCCTGCGCTCCGTCGCCTCGCAAGGTGAACCGACCCCGAGCTAACGCCGCTCGTCGCGAAGCCTTTTTCTTGGAGTGCTTCGGCTCGACGAAGCCCTCCGACTCAGCGGCACACAGTCCTCTCAAACGCATCCGCGACACCGTCAGAAACGACGTAGGAACGTGCGACTTCTCGGCTGTAAGTTTTCTGACAATCACCATCGCAGCACCGAGCATCTTTAAGGACGAGATCGACGCTGGCATCAACCCAATCGTGACGGCGACTTCTGAAACGAATGACGAGTCGCGTGCCGCTGAGTCGGAGGGCTCCGTCAAGCCGGAGCACTTCAGGACGCGCTACTTCGTCTTCGTTCCGAAGCTTGATGGCGACAGCTTCATCGCGGTCCATGCGTCGTTCGACAACGAGCCGGTCGGCTTCGGCTGATAGTCATCCACAAAGCGGACGTCGGTCTTGTCGGGGATGTCTTGCTCGTGACCAGTCAGCGAGAGCATCGCATTCACCATCAAGCGGCGCAGGTCTTCGCTCAGCCAATCCAATGAGGCGCCGGCGGTCGTTGTGAAGGCTCGACCTTGCTTGCCCGAGGGCGCGGTATAGGTCTTGAACCATGCGAACGGCATGCGTGTGTCTTTGCGGTTGTCGGTCACCGGCGGATCGGTCGGCTTGAGTCCCGACAAGACTTGCCCGTGAAAGAGAACAACGTCCTCGGCCTTCAAACGCTGCACCGAGTTCACGTCGGTGTGACAGAAGATCTTGTCCGCAACGCCGCGCAGGACGGGATGCTTGCTCTGCTCAACATTCAGATACGCGAGCGTCGCTTCCTTCTGAAACTGGCCGTAATGCGCGATCCATGTATCGCCCAAGATCTGCTGCCCGAATCCGCCGGGCCAACTCTTGCTCGCGAAGTCCCAGTCCTTGAAGACGCTCTTGCTGTTGGGCGAATACCGAAAGGCGTGCGTCGCATTACGGATCCCGAGCACCGGCTTTCCCGCGTTGATGTAGTCCGCGACATGCTGCATGTCGGCATCCGGGAGTTCTCGGAAGCGAGCGAAGATGACCATCAAGTCCGCCTGCTTGAGCACTTCGAGTCCGGGGATGTTGTTGTTGCGATTGGGATTGATGAACCCGGTCTGCGGGTCGATCGCAAACAGCACCGTGCATTTGAAACCGTGCCGCTCGGCCAACAGTCTTGCGAACATGCTCATGCCCTCTTCCGACCGGTAGTACTCCTCACCGGTGACGAAGACGATGTGCTGTCCTTTGCCGAGCCCCTCGCGTCCCTCAACCGTCAGCCATGGGTCCGCAGCCTCTGCTCTCAACGCAGCACACAACACGGCCAACACGATCAAACAACGCAGCAACGGCATCTCGAAGTCTCCTGATGAAATGGATGAGCGAAGTGAAGCAATCTCAGCCGTAGGATGGCCGCCCCCGGCCGTCGTGTTTTAATTATTACTCCCTCTCGCGCGGCACTCACTTCCCGACCGCAAAGAGCTTTGAGTACGTCCGCAAATAGAGCACTCCGTCATGCACTGCGGGCGTGCTGCTGCTGACTTGTCCGAGTGGGATCTTGCCGAACTCTGCGAACTCTTCGGCGGCTGCGAGGACGACAACATCCCCGTCGTCGGAGATGGCATAGAGCCGACCGCTCACGCAGATAGGCGAGCCCGAGTAATTGCCGCCCACTCGCTTCTGCCAAACTTGCGAGCCGTCGGACAATCGAGCGCACGTCACGACGCCGTTATCGGCCCACATGAAGAGCAGACCGTGATAAGCAATCGCCGTCGGCATGTGATTGACGACGCGATCATGACGAAAGACTTGCGTGACCTTGCTGCCTTCCGGTCGCAGCCCCACAAGGATCTTCTTGCCGCCGACAAAGCCGCACGAGCCGATCACGAGATCGTCGGCGATGAACGGCGAACCGATCGCGCGTTTGTCTTCTTCGTCTTTGTCGAAGACTTCGGATTGCTCCCACACGATGCGGCCGGAGTCGGCTGCAATCGCCGTTACACCGTGCCCGAAGCTCGTGAAGATGATCTCGGTCTCGCCACTTGCCGTCTTTCTGAAGCACGGGGTCGAGTAATTTGCCTTACCCTTCTTGCGATCAACCTTCCAAACTTGCTTGCCGGTCAAACGATTCACCGCGACCAAATAGCTGTTGCTCTCTTGATGGTTGTTGAGCACGACAAGATCGCCCATCACGACCGGCGATGTCCCGCCGCCATGCCCGCTCTGATACGGCCCGAGGTCATAAGTCCAAACGGGCTGACCGTCGTGCTTGAACGCAAACAACTCCGCCTTCTGCCGCGAAGTCCAAACGACATAAACGTGCTGCTCGTCAACCGCCGGAGTCGCCGACGCGAACGAGTTGCGAGCGTGCTTCTTTTCCTTCTCGAACGGAAAAGGCTTCGACCAATTCAGCTTGCCGGTCGAGGCGTCATGACAGAGCAAGTAACGCTCGAGCTTCGACTCATCGGCACTCGTGATGAAGAGCCGATCCTTCCAAAAGACGGGCGACGAGATCCCTTTGCCCGGCAGGTCGATGACCCAGCGATAATCCTTCTCGGTCCAAGTAACGGGAACGTTCTGAGCCTCGCTGATCCCCGACCCATTGGGGCCTCGAAATCGAGTCCACTCCTGAGCCGACAATGCCGACGCGCTCCCAATCAACACTGCCAAGAGCAGCCAACATCGCCAATCATTGAGTCTGCCGAGACGAAACCGGTCATCGCACTTCATAAGAGTCTCCGAGAGTGAGTCATTGATAGTCGCCTTTCGCTCTGCGAAAGGAAGCTCTTGCGGAGCAAAAGCCAAAACTCCCTTCCGCAGAACGAAAGCCAACATTTGATCCCGTTACTTCTTGGTTCGACTCTTGCCCGTTGACCCAGCGAGATCGCTCACCCGCCGTTCCATCAAGTCACCCTTGATGTAGAGGTGCCAGACAAAGGTGAGATCAAACACAACCGTCGCGAGATACCAGAAATACAAGAACACGACTCCGCCAACGAAGGCTGGCCAGACAGATGCGTGAGTCGAGGACTTCGACACGGTTGGGTGAGCCGCAACGAATTCTTGAATCACGTCAGGAGTCGCCATCGTCATGGAGGCCATCAACACGAACACCACAGCGGCCCCCAATTGCACCAAGTTTCGCATGCTGTTTTTTCGCCCAAACGCGCTCACCAAGGAGACTGATGCTGCCAGCACAATACTCAGCAATGTCACAGAGCTTAGAAGGGCCACGACGCTCATCGGCAAAAGGGCAGCTAGCTGAGAAATTTGATGTTCGCTCAGAATGGACCAACGTGAGATGAGCGAGATTCCAGTTTCAATGTTGGCTGCGGTTACGTCAGGCAACAGCCAACTGAAGGCTCCGGCCCCAAGACCGAAGACACCAGCACCGAGAAGCCACCATTTGACACTCGACTTCGAAACTGGCAGCAGTCGTGGGATGCGTCCCGCCACAGTCATTCCGCTCAGCAGCAGGCTGATCGCGATCGTGTCCCAGATCACAATGTTGATTGGCATCGTCAATCCTTGAGAGACGTGCGTGCCCGTCACCATGAAGTAGGTCGCGCTCGCCATCAGGCCCCATGCAACGAGGTATGGGAGAACCCAACTCATGATTCGTGGCATCCAACGGGTCTTCGGTGCAGGGATCGCGTCCTCGCAATTCGGAAGATCCACCCGTGCCACGTACTTGAAGATATGCGCGAAGAGATCGTTGTCCTTCCAATACTCAACGTGCGCAACGCCCGGCATCATGTATCGCGTAAAGCCGAAGTCGGCGTTCTCGTCTGCAAATTCGAAGTGCCGGCACCAACCAGTTTTCGTAAGCCACGCGCGAGCTTCGTCCAAATCGAAGCCGACAGGGTCCCCATAGTCGTAGTAGTTGTGCCAACGAATCGGCTTTTCGAGGGGCAGTCGCTCGGTGGCAGGCGTCTCGTCTTCAAAATGCTGCCACAGTTCCGGCCAAACGATGAGGTGCTTATCGATCGGCGAACCCAGCGTTACCCAACCAGTCACTCGACTCCGCCAGTCAACCACTTCGTCGGCCGGCTTCGCTGTTCGTGTCAGTGCCGTCAGCAAGCCGAGGAAGGTGACGACGGTGCCTTCGCTGTGTGTAATAAAAATGATCTCGTCATTCGCCTTCAGAGGAAGCAATGCCATTCGCTCTTCAAACCGGGCGATGATCTTCTCACGAATGTCGGTGAACTCAGTCACGTATTGCACATCGCCCAAGAACTGCACCAACAACGCGTCGATGTTGAATGCGGACAGTCCAAGCATGGGAGCGATTTTGAGGAACTGATTGAGCTTCTGGAGTCCTGTACCAAGCTCCTGAAACACCGCCTTTGCAAGGTCCACATTCAACGTGTCCTTTGCAGCAGACGCCGCAGCAGAACCCACTTTTCTATCAGATGTCGTTGCTGCGGTTTCCTTTGCTGAAGCTTCCTTTGCTGCGGCTTCCTTCGCAGCACACAAGTCACGAAGGCGATCAACCACTGAATCTGCCCAAGCAACGCTTTCCTGAAGCCGATAGCCACTCGTCGCGTCGCTTCGGCAAATATCCGCCCAATAAATCTCGCCGACGCCGTACGGCGCGTTTTCGTCGTCGCACGGAAGGCCGTTTTGATCGAGCAGAAGAAGTCCATCACCGGTCGTCGTCAGCCCACGTTGAGTACCCAAGACGGAACCGATGCGCGAAGAGAATCGACCGTATGAAACAGAACTGGGTTTCGACGTCTTCGTCAGGTAGTGGTTGAGTCGCTCCACAATTGGCTGTGCATTCTCAAACTCGAATTGATCGCCGATCCCATGCACATCGATAAAGATTTTTCGTCCCGGAGTTTCTGTCGCCATCTTGCTAGCCCTTCAAAATGAGAATGATTCGGTCAGTCGCGCAACGCTCACGTCTCAACACGAGTTCGTTACTGCATTGACCGGGTATTCTCCAGTGGCTGTAGGTGGGCCTTTCCGATGTATTAATTGCGACAGACTGCTGTGGTCCTGCTACTCGGCAAACGAGGATGGTGAGCAATCAATGAGTCTGCCGAGACGAAACGTGTCATCGCACTTCATAGGAATCTCCGAGAGTGAGTGCGGGACGGGGCTGAGATTCGTAGGGTGCGGACAAGTTCGCAAAACATCGGTATGCCGGCGCGAGTCAGCAGGATCTGCGGCGGTAGTTGAGGCATCGATCGAAGTTCGTTCGCGAACGCGGCCCACCAACAGCAAGCTCGCTTGTCACTCCCTCATCAAGACGCGATTCACAATCCCCGTTCTGCACCTTGATAACCGCGCTGCCTTCAGGAGATGTGTTGATGTCCGAGTACAACCCGATCGAACTCATGTTGTGTGCCGCTGCGAGCGTGCTTGAGGACGGTGCTCTTGTTGTCGTCGGGACCGGAGTGCCGTGCGCGGCGGCCATGCTCGCTCAGAAGACGACAGCTCCGAATCTGATGCTGATGTTTGAAGCTGGAGGCATCGGGCCGTTGTTGCCCCGCATGCCGATCAGCGTCGGAGACTCGCGCACCTTCTACAAAGGTCTGATGGCCACCAGCATGGCCGACATCATGGAGACCTGTCAGCGAGGTCTCGTTGACTATGTCTTTCTGGGCGGAGCACAGCTCGACAAGTACGGTAATTTGAATTCCACCATGATCGGCGACGACTACGCAACGCCGAAAGTCCGACTGCCCGGCAGCGGCGGTGCGAACGATCTTGGTTCGTTGTGCCGTCGGACGATCGTCATCACTCCGCACATCAAGCGGCGGTTTGCCGAGCAGCTCGATTTCGTGACAACGCCCGGCTACCTGACGGGACCGGGAGCGCGCGAAGCCGTCGGCCTGCCTCCGGGAACCGGCCCCTACAAAGTCATCACGAGTTTGGCGGTGCTGGGTTACGACGACGCGACGAAGCGCATGCAGATCGAATCCGTGCATCCCGGAGTCACGCTCGAGCAAGTGCAAGACAGCACCGGCTTCGAACTACTCGTCTCATCCAACGTGACGACAACTCCGGCGCCGACAGAGGAGTCACTCCGCATCTTGCGAACGGAAGTCGATCCGCTGCGCTACATCATTGGCCGAACAGTCTGAGCCGCCCCGCCGCAACGAATCATGAACGAAGAATGTGGCCATCCATCTTTTTGTTTCCTGAGCGATGCGGCGTCGGCGCTTGGTTGAACGGCAGCGTGTCTCGGTCGCCGTCAGGCCCCGAACAGAGAGTGGCTGACTCGCACTCCTTGCAGCCGCGAGATGAGTTTTGCGACTCGTTCTTCATCGGCGAGGAGAGCGTTCAAGTCGTGCTTGGTAGGCTCAGCGGGCTTGCCGTGGTCATCCCATCTCTGAGGAGACAGTCCCCCCCACCGCCGCGCGACTTCGCGATCATCCCACTCCTTCGCGACATCCGGTCGATTGCGGAGCACGACATGCCGGTGATTGCTCATGACGGCAAGCGCCAACACCACGACCCCAAACACCCCGGCCAGTACCTCCAACCGCCGCTGAACTCATTCACGTCGAAGCTCGAACGACTTCCCGGACTCGGCATCGGCCCCACAAAGAAAAGCCCGCCGCACGCACCGCTGAATGCAGCGGTAGACGCCGACATTGTCCGCATCGACCAACAACTTCCGAGGAGTTCTCGCCCTCGGCCGTCACCATTAGTCCGCGAAGTCATCAAACCGAGCCGCAAACTGCCTAACGTCAGCATCCGCGTCGACAGAAGCTGGATGCCCCCATTCTTTCCTTCTTTCTCGGCTCGAAGCGCGTCCGGCCAGCGGCATCTCGCGAGTCAACGCCACCTCGGCAGCATGGTTGGGGGTCAATGAAATGGGGCTCAGCCAGTGATGGCAAACACTTTTCTGGTATGGACTTCTTGGTAGCTCCGAGAAGCTCTAGCCGTGCTCATCGTCTCCGCGCGCGATGAAACGAAATCTCGTCGAACCTTTCAGCTCACCATCAACACGCAAGTACGCCCCATTTGCGATGAGGTGGCCCTGATAGTTTTCGTGGCTTAAATCACCACCGGTCACATCACGTTCGCCGCTGACTGTCCAGAAAACGGCAAGATCGCGTGACTTGAGGAAGTCATCGAGTGCGACTTGGTTGATCAACAAAGCTCGCGGACCTTTTTTTCGAACCGATGGATCGAACGCAATGAGATTGCCGCGAGCGTCAAACCATTCGCCTTCGCGCCCATGCCAATCGAGTCCCATTTCCCGCACCAGGTACGCGCAAGGCAGATCAATCAACAGGGACTCGTCGATCGAGTAATCGAATCCGCTTTTCTCGCGACTGTACTCATCAGTCGCGACCAGGATCTCAACTGGGATGATTTCCGAATCACCGCGAGTCCATCCTTCGCGACCGTAGTACTCGCACTCTTGAACCTTGAACTCTGTTGACCAGAAGAACTCGCCCAGGGCGATATCGTGGGAGCCATTCGGTTCTGGCATCCAGCGGTTCCACCAGTTTTGCTTCGTGCCCCAAGTGAAGAGTCTTTGGGCGTTCTTTCGATCCACGAAATAAGCCTGAACGCTGTAATGGAACTCGCGGCGGCGAGTGTTCTCGGTCGGCGTGCCTAGCGGCAATGGCTGTTGCCATTGGTAAAAGCCGGACAACGTCAACCATTCGTTTCCATCATCCGGCTTCTGAACAGAGATCAGGCCGCGAGGGTCGGGCATGCCGCTGTCGTCTTTGATCCACGACAGTTCTTCGATCGGCTCAAACCATTTGTCGAATCGCAATGGGGACCACCACGTCGTGGAATGAGTCTCCCATTCTTCGTTGAGCGTGGAGACCAAGAGGTTGGATGGGTCGATGTCTCGACCACGCGAGACTTGCCAAGCACCTTCGTAAAGCTGAATGCCTTCGCGGCTGTCCTTGAGCTGAAAGGTATCACCGAGCCGTGCCTGAGCCTCGCGCAACGCGAGCCACTGATATTTCTTGCTCATTCGTTCGACTTCATGTGCCGTCCGACCTCGATAGGGAAGTCCTTCATCGAATTCGCGAAATCGTTCGGGCGTCCATCCCATGTCCACAATGCGTTGGACCATCCAGCGAGCAATGGCATTCACGTCCACCCGCGGTCCTCGGTTGAATCGGTAGGGATTCTCGCGATACGGACGCACGACCTCGTCGTAGAAGGTCCGCTTTTGAGAACCGGCTCGAAGGCTGCGTCGAAATTTCGCTTCGGCTTGAGCAATGGCTTGCTCCTCATCGTCCTTGTCTTGGCTGGTCTCAAGTTCTCGCTGGGCCAGCGCCCCGATTTTTCTGGAGCGTGGTAGGTAGCGTTTGAAGGAGTCGGAAAGCGATTCAAGCAATTCCCACTTTTGATGTTGCTTGTCGGTCAGTAAGGCGACGAATTCCTCGACGCGTTCACCAACGGTTTGGGGCGGCAAGGAACCAACAGGGAGCAATGTCCAAGAATCGAGACGCTGCATGATGTAATTGCGAAAGTCTTCATACTTGTTGGTCACCGACCCGAAGAACGGCCAGCTTGCGTACTGCTTGATTTCGTCGTCGGTTGGAATGTCGCCATCGGCTGGCCATGTCGTTCCATAGGGTGGCCTGACTCGGCTCATGTCGATGTCCAACACACAACCTCGGGCGATGGCACAGTCAATCACCCCTCGAGCGTAGTCGCGCAGCAGCAAATGGACTGGCGGATGGCCCGTCTGGAAGACCAAAGCGAAGACATCAGCAGCCAGTTGACGAAGGCCGTCGCGGTCTTGAGTTCGCATCGCGCAGCCGTAGGCGACGGCAAGGAGTCGCTCGGTCACATACAGATCATCGACGTCGTGCAGTTCGCGAATGATTTGGCGTATGACGGAGAGACGGTTCTCGCAAAGTCGCACTAACGCCTTCGTCGCGCGGTCTCTCAGGAAGCGGTTTGACGTCGCGAAGAACCAAGCCAAAGTGACTCCAGCCAGCCGTATCACTTCATCGGAGAACTTGGACTTGTCGTTCTCCGCCCAGGCCCAATCCACCAAGCGGTGAATGGGGCCGTGCTCTTCCGACTGCCATTGTTGATGCAGAAAGATCGACCACCGCGCGTCTCGATCCGCCATGTCATACGACTTGAGTTCGCGGCACAGGTAGTCGGCATTGAGCGGATGATTGGGCACCGTGGCGAGATTCAAAACGGCCAACCAGTACTCGTCTCGGAATCTGAGATCCCTCTCGATGATCGCGAATGTTGAGTCGGAGAATGAATCGTGGTGCCGCCAAATCAAACTGTTGAGGACGGCCTGATTCAGAAGGTCGCTGTCGACGAGATGCGGAAGAACGTCGTGCAGTTCAACGTCCAATCGTTCGGGCAATTGCACGGCCAAAGCTTCGAGGAGACCAGCATTCTGCCACGCCGCTGACTTACTCTCGAAAAGCTGACCGAGCGGTTGCTCCCGTTCAAAGCAGGCACGCGGAGCAGTTCGATCGACATGCCGATCAAGGAGCCGTTCGGCAATGAGATGATCGCTGAATCGCTGAAACGTGAATCGCACGGACTCGGAAAGGGGGCTGTCTTGAAGTGCCTCGAAGTCGTAGTTCGGGATTGCCGAAATGAGTCCTTCCGACTCCAGATTACTGAAGAGCGTTCTCCCGAAGTCATTGGGTGGCCGGTGCGAATTGACCAAAGCCTTCGCTTGATCAAGAGGCAGATGATCGACTCGTTGATTGGCCATTGCTTCGGCAAGGGCATCAACAGCCTTACGAACGAGTCGTTCGCGGCGGTCGTAATTCAGATGCTCGGGCCGCGAGAGCTTGTTGTCGATCGCATCGATCAAATGCTCGAATACCGACGTGATGCCTCGCATGCCGTCGGGAACCCGGCGCAGACCTCGCTTCGTGATCGCGTGACAGAACAGCTTCAAGAAGAGTGGATTGTCGAACTCTGGATCGAGCATGGGTGTAGATGGCTCAATGCCAAAGTGAGCGAAGAACGCTTCGACCGCACGCCAACCATTGCCTGCGAAGCCGTCGTGAGTCACACGAGTCAGAGATTCAATGGGATGCGGCACGATCCAATCCTCGTAGATCGAGCGAACGCTGACGCAAATGCCCAGCCAAGGTAAGCGTTGAATCCGCGTCAGCATCGGTGGCAGGCAACTACACCACAGACGGTTTCCGGGGCCTTCATTGAGGGCATCGATCAGGATCAGAACCCGCATGTTGCGAGCCTGAGCAGCGGCTTCGAGTGCTCCCAGAAATTCATCCACCGAGCAATTCAAGCCGAGTAGCTCAATCATCTGGCTCCACGGCTCGCCATCATGAAATTGCTCGCCGTGAAACAAGAGGCACGGCCGCCCCGCCTCGGTTTCACATTTGGCAAAGTCGCAAAGCAGATGAGTTTTCCCTTGTCCTGCTTTACCAGTCAGCAGCATCGACGGGGCATTGGCAATGCGCACGTCATCGGACCTCAAGAGCGAAGTCAGAGGGGGAATGGACTCCTCAAACCGACGCAACTCCCAAAGCGCATGAGACGCTACCGTTGAGGAGCGATTGGAAGACTGCGGTTCCGTCTCGCTTTGAAGCTTCCAAAGTGCCGAGGCGTAGCGATCAGTCAGGTCCGACAAATGGGACGAAAAATCGATCGCTGCGTCGATTGGGATCACTGCCGTCAATCGCCACTCGTTGGAAGTCGCTTCCGATGCAATGGCACCTGCGAGGCAACCCGAAAGTTGCTCAGCCGCCCGACACACTTCGTCGAACTCCGCTTGCACGTCTGTCAGCACACCAGAATTTCGGAAGGTGTGTTGCTGTTTTGCAAACGCGGCAAACGCACTTCGAAGCCGTTCCTCGAACCTCGGGTTTCTGGCAAGCGCATCGAGCGTGTCATGCACAGCGACCTCGACATTGAGGTTGCGGTCATACCGATCCCGAGCAGCGCTGACGGCTTCTTCAACGCGCCGTTTGAACCAGAGGTCGCTCAATGATTCTTGGTTGAACCAAAACCAAAGACGTCCGCGATGAGCCTCGCTGCTCAGGCGACTGTTGAGTTGGAAGTCTCCCCAGAACTCAAACTCGATCGTCAGTCCGTGCTTCGCCGCCAAGTCTTTCCACCGTGTGACTCGGTCGTCCCACTTCAACTTTTCGGACGTCTCAGACGGCTTGCGACCTTCCGCGAAATTTCGCGGCAGACAGACGACGTACCTCACGAGCTTCGGATGTCCCGTGATCGCGGTCGCGACGGACTCATCAAGCTGCTTCCACTGCGACGAGTCCAGCGACTCTAAGAAGAACTTGGCCTGCCATCCCCACTCTGTTCCGTCAGGGAAAACCCAGTAGCACTCCACTCCCGAGTCTGGCGTCCCTTTGCGAAAAAACCGTGACCCAGCCGGCACCGCTTCGCTGGCCGCCAACTGGCAACACAGTTCTTCGAAGGCCATCTCTTTCGAACCATGCCACGATCGAAGGTTTGACCAATCCATGCTCAGCCGCTCCACGCCTCAGTTTGTGTGTCATGCCCTTGAGGACTTCACCGTCCCCAGGTTGTCTAACGATACAACGAGGCGCCACACCCCGACCACAAGGCTTCCATGTCCGTACATCCCACAGAAATGAAAGGGGCCATCCAGATTTCGTCGTGTAAAGCGGTTGGGCGGCATCGCGATGGGTGTCGGTTCAGTCTGAGCACTCCGGTCCGCAGCGAGTCGTCGCGGACGACGGAGTCTGTTGGATTTGAGGGAGCGGGTTTGGCGACAGCTTCGAGTCGCAGCGCGAGAGCCTGCTCCTCCGCGAGCTGTGGCGCGGTATCGCCAAGTCACCAAGCCAGCGGCGGAGGAGGCTTTGGGACTTCGAGTTTAGGTGCGTATCAATAGAATGGGGGCATCCAGCTTTTTGATTCCTGAGCGATGCGGCGTCGGCGCTTGGTTGAACGGCAGCGGGTTTCGGTCGCCGTCAGGGCGCGAAGAGGGACTGGCTGACTTGCGCTCCGTGCAGCCAGTTTTGGCCTCGGCGAGCGGCTTCGTGGGCGAGGCTCGTTGGTTGGCCGGCGGCTTGGCGGAAGAGACGACGGAACCTGCTCACGGGCTTGAGCCATGAGTCCTCATTCATGCTCAGTCGCTCCAGCAGTAGGCTCAACTCGGCAGGGAATCGCGCCGCGCTTGGCTCGCCGCAGTTGACGGCCCGGCCAATCCAGCAGCGCGAGATACTCGGACTCGCTCAGCGACGGGCAGCCGCGAGCGGAGTTATGCGACTCGTTCTTCATTGGCGAGGGGAGCGTTCAAGTCGTGTTTGGTGGGCTCAGCGAGCTTGCCGTCGTCACCTCATCTCTGAGGAGACAGCACCCAGCACCGCCGCGCGACTTCGCGATCTTCCCACTCCTTCGCGACATCCCGTCGATTGCGGAGCACGACATGCAGGTGATTGCGCACTCGTTCCCACGCTCCGCTTGGGAACGCACCGACGGGAAGCTCCGGCTTCCCGTCCCGAGTGGTCTGCAACTCCGAGAATGCTGATAGGACTCTCGATGTTCGGCTTGTGCTCATTTCCCCGCTGATAGGAATTGGACGGCAAGCTGGAGCTTGCCGAGGGCGCGTTCCCAAGCGGAGCTTGGGAACGAGTGTGCGAAGAGACTGAGTTCCCGTAGGGGCGCGCTGCCCGTTAGCTTGCTTCGAGTTCGCTCTCGCCTTTCTTACCCGGTCGTTCTCGCCTGATTGAGGTTTGCTGTGCTCCGAATTCTTGCCGCTCTTTGCGCGTTGCTCGGTTGCTGGCAGTCTGCCTTTGTCGCAGTTGCTGCTGAGCCCGGTGTGCTGCGACTCGTGATGACTCCTGCTGAGCTTTCTCTGCGCGGGCCGCGCGGTCGGCAACAGGTGCTCGTTAGTGGTCTCGTTTCGAATGACGAGAAGTCGTTGATCGCGACTGACCTCACGCGCGACGTCTCGTTCACGAGCACGAAGCCGGATGTCGCAACTGTTACAGCCAGCGGGATCGTGCAAGCGAAGAGCGACGGTGAGACGGAGATCATCGTCAAGCACGGTTCGCTTGAAGCTCGCGCGAAGGTTGTCGTTACTGAGATGAGCGTCCCGACTCCGATCGACTTTCGAACGGACGTCATCGCGGCGCTCAGTCAGCCCGGCTGCAATTCGGGACCGTGTCACGGGTCGCCTCAAGGCAAGAACGGCTTTCGGCTGAGCCTGCGCGGCTTCGATCCGCGACTCGATTACGGCACGCTCGGTCGAGAAGCATCGGGCCGTCGCACCAACATCGTTGATCCCGAGAAGAGTCTCATCCTGCTGAAGGCGGACGGCAGCGTGCCTCATCAAGGCGGCATTCGCTTACGCAAGACCGACGAGGCTTATCACATCTTGCGCACATGGATTGCCGAAGGTTGCCGCCAGACTGAGAAGCCGCGTTCGCTCGTGAGATTGGAAGTCCTGCCGTCGCGGCGCGAGTTGCTTGAAGCTCATCGACAGCAGCAACTCATCGCGATCGCGCACTTCGATGACGGCACGTCCCGCGATGTCACGCATCAAGCAGTCTTCAGTTCGAACGACGATGCGAGTGCGTCAGTCTCAACGACGGGGCTCGTCGAGTTTCATCGCACTGCCGAAGTCACGTTCCTCGTGCGTTATCTGAGTCAGGTTGTCGGCTCGCGCATGACGTTTGTGAGACGAGACCCACAGTTCGTTTATCGAGCCCCGCCGGTCGCGAACTATGTCGACGAGCATGTCTTCGCGAAGCAGCGTGCATTGCAAATTACACCAGCGGCATTGACTGAGGATGCCGTCTTCTTGCGTCGCGTTTATCTCGACACGATCGGCACGCTGCCGACTCCCGACGAAGCGAAAGCGTTCCTCGACTCGACCGCTGCCGATAAGCGAGCCCGCGTCATCGACTCGCTGCTCGGTCGTGATGAGTTCGCTTACTTCTGGGCGCTCAAGTGGGCCGACGTCATGCGCGGCAGCGATGTCACGATCAGCCGTCGCGGCGTGCATAGCTTTCATCGGTATCTCGTCGAGCGGTTCCGCAATGACCGCCCCTTCGACGAGTTCGCGCGAGAGACGCTCACCAGTCAGGGCAACACACTGCATCAGCCGGGCGCGAACTTTCATCGCATCGCAAAGGTGCCTGAAGACGCTGCTGAGGCAATGGCTCAACTCTTTCTCGGCGTCCGTATTGGTTGTGCGCGCTGCCACAATCATCCCTTTGAAGCAATGACGCAGGGCGACTTTTACGGACTGGCGGCTTATTTCGCGCGCGTCAAATTCAAAGGTCAGCAGTTCGGCAAGGACGACGAGATCGTCTATCTCGATCGCCGTGACGAACTCCGACATCCGGTCACGCGCGAGGTCGTTGCTCCGGTCGCTTTCGGTGTGAAGCCGGAAGGACTCAAGCCTGAAGATGATCGCCGACCGAAGCTCGTCGAATGGCTGACGTCACCGACAAACCCGTTCTTCGCGCGCTCGATCGTGAATCGCTTGTGGTATCACGTTGTGGGTCGCGGCATCGTCGATCCGGTTGATGACTTCCGCGACACAAACCCGCCGGCCAATGAAGAACTCCTCAACGCGCTCGCAGAGCAGTTCCGCAAAGAGGGCTTCCGACTCAAGCCCGTGCTGAAGGTCATTCTCAACTCGTCGACGTATCAGCTCAGCGCGCAAGCCGCCGCTCAGCAGTCTCCTCAAGCGGCTGATCCCGCGAAGTACTTTGCTCAAGCAACGACCGGCATGCTCGGCGCCGAACAAGTGCTCGATGCCGTCTCAGCGGCCATCGGTATTCCGACTGAGTTCCCCGGCTATCCCGTCGGCACGCGAGCGATCGAACTCGCCGATGGCACCGTCGAGCATCACTTCCTCAAAGCGTTCTCGAAGCCCGTGCGCGACGCCTCATGCGAATGTGCGCGCGAGTCCGATCCGTCGCTCGGGCAAGTCATTCATTTGCTCAACAACCCGACGTTGATTGCGAACCTGCAATCGAACGCGGGACGAGTGGCTCAATGGCTCGCCGCCGGAAAGTCTGATGATGAGATCATCGAGCAGATCTATCTCACAACGCTGACTCGCCGACCGACAGCGTCTGAACTGGCTCTCGTGAAGAAGCACGTGAAGTCCGTACCCGACCGTCGCGCGGGCCTCTGCGACGTGCAGTTCGCGCTACTCAACTCGCACGAGTTCTTGCTGCGTCATTAAGAGACTGCCGAAGACTGGCCTGACGAAACGATTGCAGGGGGCATCGCGAGGTCGCTGTCCGAGATAGGGGTAGGGAGAACTGATTGAGTTCAGTCCCCCCTCCCTCCGAACCGGA
>CAZNMS010000097.1:0-22948 GCA_964573505.1 uncultured Planctomycetaceae bacterium
GCGATGCCGCATCCAAAACGTGCTGCGAACTTGCTGTGAGCAGCACTTCTCCGACTGCTCCCTACTCCGAAATGCAGAGCAGCTTTTCTCGCGTGCGGAAGTAGAGGCGGCCGTCGGCGATGGCCGGAGTGGCGAGCGTTGTGTTGCCGAGATCATTGCGAGCAAGAACCTTTAATTCGTTGCTTTGATCAAGCACGACGACGAAGCCGTTGTCGCCGGTGATGTAGACCTTTCCGTCCCCGGCAACGGGCGAGGCGTAGTACTCGCCGAGATTTCCCAGTCGCTTGAGCTCCCAGTTCGACTTGCCATTCGCGGCACTAAAGCAACTCGAAAGACCGCCCTTCTTCACGACATAGAGATTCTCGCCGACGACCACTGGCGAACTGAGATTCGAGGGCGAGCGATTGCTGATGTTCCATAAGACGTGCGTCTTCGTGACGTCGCCCGTGCCTCCGCCGCGCACGGCTTGAATGGTGTTGCCGCCCGCCGCTTGATTGATCGGCGACTGAAAGGCCGTGTCGATCTCTTTCTCGTCGATGATCTTGTCGCCGTTCTTGTCCGAGGCATCGAAGCGGTCATGAAACTCAACGGGGACTTCGGTGCGAGCCAGCTTGCCGTCTTGATTGGTGTCGAGCCATTCGAGCAACGCAAACTTCAGAGTTCGCTTCTCGTCTCCGTAGCTCTGCACTGAGACGTAAATGGTGTCTCCTCTCACAACGGGTGAAGTCATGATCGTTCGCAGCAGCGAGCGGCAGTGCCATAACTCTTTGCCCGTCGCGGGGTCATAGCCTTTGAGCAATCCGCTGCCCGCGATGACTAAGTCCGTTCGACCATTCGCCGTGCAAAGGACCGGCACGGCATACCCTGCGAGCATCTCGGAGCGCGGCGTCTTCCAGCGCACTTTGCCGGTCGCGGCATCAACGGCGAGCAAGTACGGATTGAGGTCATCGTCCTGATTAAAGATGACGAGATCCCCGACAACGATCGGTGAAGCAGCCGCGCCCCAATCCATGAGATATGCCGGCTTCGGCATCGGGCTGCGCCAAACCTCTTGGCCCGTTGAAACATCGAAGGCCATCAGACCGATCGTCGAGAAGTACGCGTAGACGTGCTTGCTATCCGCAACCGGAGTCGACGACGCATGACTATTCGGCGGAGTGATGCGCGGCAGCTTGCCGGTCTTTGTTTCGGTCTTCCAAAGAGGGCTGCCGGAAGTGGCATCGAAGGCGAGCACCGCAAACGTTTCATCGCCGCTCATTGCGACAGTGAAGACTCTGCCATTCGAAACGATCGGTGATGCGATGCTGTCACCGAGATCATGAGCCCAGCGCACCTTCTCGGTACTGGAGAACTCGGTCGGTAGCTTGCGAGTCGACGTCGAGACGCCGGTTCCATTCGTCCCGCGAAACTGAGCCCAATCTTCAGCGCTCGTGACCGCAACACCTACGCCGCTCCACAACGCCATTGCCCAGTGAGCCACTCGCTTCATTGTTCGACTCCAGATTCAGAAGAAGAGAAGGACCGGTCGCAGATGAGGGCGAGTTATAGGCAACGTGCTGAACGAGGCGAGTCGCTCTGAGGCGGTCACGCCGCGAGTCGATGTGCGGCTCGCGGTTCGGGAGCAGTCGTAGCTTGGGATTCCATCCCGAGCCGCAGCGGGCAACCTGCATCACAAAAATTTGAACTGCATCGTCTAATGCGACTCCCTCAGCAACGACTGACGACAAGTCGCAACTCCTAAAGCGAGCGGCAGTTGAGAACCTACCGGCGAATTCTTGTACGACGGACTTGTAGTCCGTCGGGCCTCGTCTTCGACGGACTACAAGTCCGTCGTACCGGTATGAACCTATCTGCGGCTCGCCTAAGGCTGTCTTTCCCCGCTGAGGCTCGGGATGGAATCGCACGCTACTTGTCCGAATGAGCTCCCGATGAGTTTCTCAATCCGCCGTTGCCACTTTCTCCAAACCGAAATCGTGACGGCGTTCTCTTACCCAGTTTGGGAGCCTCATCCCGCTGAGGCTCGGGATGGAATCCCAAGCTACGAGTTCCCGAAGAGGAAAGCGGACATTTCTTTCGCTCGGACTTGAGACCGTTCGCGTTCGACTTAGCTTTCGGCCTGCAATCTTTCTTCCCTCTCGACTGAGGACCGTCGCTCGTCATGCAGGCCCTTCACAGTTTTCATCAAACTCATTGGCTCGAAGTCGCGACCGGTATCGGCATCTGCGGGAGCGTGCTCGGTTTGATCGCGGGGCGTTATGCGCTGCGGGCGTCGCGGCTCTTTCGAGAGAGTGAAGGCAACGCAGAATTCGCAACCGCGCGGGACGTGCGCTGGGTTGCTCCGACAACAGCGCTGCTGTTTGTCGTCTATTGGATCGCCGTGTTTCGGCTGCAAGTGCATGCCACTCATGAAGTGCGGCCCGATCTTGTTTGGCTCTATGGACGAGCACTCGGGCATCTCGGCTTGATCACGCTGTTAGTCGCAGCAACGGCGACGGACTTTCTCGACTACATCATTCCGGATGCGGTCACGCTGACAGGAATGACATTCGGGCTCGGGCTCGCAACGGTGTCCGGAGACGTGCAGCTGATGCATCTGTGGGTCGACTGGAATCACCCGACGGTCGCGGTCTACGGCCAATGGATTCCTGAATGGATCAAACAGCATCACCACTGGCACGGCCTCGCATGGAGCACAGCGGGCCTCGTTGTTGGCGGAGGGCTCACATGGGCCGCACGCGCTGTGTCAGGAGTATTACTCCAACAAGAAAGTCTCGGGTTCGGCGACGTCACGTTGATGGCCATGATCGGCGCGTTCATCGGTTGGCAGCCGGTCTTGCTCGTCTTCTTAATGGCTCCGGTCTGCGGACTCGTTGTCGGCTTACTCGTCCGTTCGCTGACAAATAAGTCCTATGTGCCTTACGGGCCCTATCTCAGTGTGGCGACAGTGCTCGTGCTGCTTTCATGGAAGTGGCTTTGGCAGTTGGAAGTGCCGCAAGTGCTGTCGATCCGCAAGCTCTTCGGTGACCCGATCGGCCTCGCCATCTTGAGCAGCATCGGCATCGGAGCCTTCGTCCTGCTGCTGATGGCGCTAAGGCTGTATCGGCTCATTCCGGGTAAGACCGAAATCAACGACTCGGCTGATGGTTGAAGCGTCAACGTTGGCACTGGAACTCATGACGGCGTTCGGCGGAGCGGCATCTTTTGGAGTACGGCGATTCATCGCCGTTTTGGATTGCGGCGAAGCCGCTCTTTTCTTTGACACGAAGAATGGGACGAGCCATTCGATGCCCGATTGAATGGCGTTGAAGACGGCTCCGCCGAATTGGAAAGCGGTGATGAATCACCGCACTCCAAAACGCGGCACCTGAGTTCCCATCTCACACTGGATCGAAAACCGAGGCGAAGAACTGAAAGGGGCGGAGTGCGACTCTGTTATTTGTTGTGTTCGCTGCTGCTGCGTTTCGGGCGGAATTGCGGCTCTGTTGGAATGGTGCTGCTTGTCGTCGGGTGCGGGACGAGCGAGCCGCAACCGACTGCGGTCGATCAGCCGCCTTTGTTGCTGACAGTTGCTGGCGCCGAGACCGGACTGACGTTTCGTCATCAGACTGCGAAGACAGGAACGTACGCGCTGCCGGAGATCATGGGCTCGGGAGTTTCTTTGCTGGATGTCGAGCAGGACGGAGATGTTGATCTCTTCTTTGCGAATCTCGGCACTGCGTACTCGACGGCGAGTGAAGCGGAGTCCGAACCCTGCCGACTCTTTCGACAGACCGCACCGGGGACGTTTGAAGATGCGACTGAGGAACTCCGCGTCGGCTTTCGAGATGTTGGAATGGGCGCGACGGTCGGTGATGCGAACAACGATGGGTTTCCCGATTTGTACCTGACGAACTTCGGAGCCGATCGACTGCTGCTGAATCGAGGCGGGCGGTACTTCGAAGACGCGACCGAGGCCGCCGGCATCTTCAATCCGCACTGGGCAACGTCGGCCTCATGGTTCGACTTCGATCGCGACGGATGGCTCGATCTGATGGTGGCGAACTACGTCGACCTCAACGGTCAAAAGTGCTTGCAGCTTGCTGGGGGACAGCAGGACTACTGCTTGCCGAATCGATTTGAGAGTCTCAGTTGCAAGCTCTTTCGCAATCGCACGGGTTCGTTGACCGAGGCCGAACGCCTACAAGGGATCGTGCGATTCGAGGATGTCAGTACGGCGACGGGACTCTCGATGAAGCCGGGGCCGGGATTGGGTTTGATCTGCGGCGATCTCACGGGCGACGGATGGCCTGACATGTTTGTGGCGAATGATCAGAAGCCGAACTTCTTGTGGGTCAATCAGCGCGACGGAACATTTCGCGATGAGGGCGTGCTGCTCGGCGTCGCGTTTGATGTGCGCGGAGTTTCTCAAGGCAGCATGGGTACGGCGGCAGTTGATCTGAACCGCGATCGGCGCCTCGACTTACTGGTCGCCAATCTGACGGGAGAAGGGCTTGCTCTCTATTTGAGCGACGGCCGCGACGGCTTCGAGGAAGCCGCAACGCGCACCGGTCTGCGGCGGATGTCACTCGCCGGAACGGGATTCGGGCTTGCTGCCGTCGATCTTGATGATGACGGAGAACTTGACCTGCTGTCGGCGAACGGTGCGGTGCATCGTCCTGATGGAATACCTGTTACAGCCGACTATTGGGCGAGCTATCGGCAACCGCTGCAACTATTGCTCGGCAGCGGCAACGAGCAGTTCGAGACGACGAAGGCCGTGCCTGCCTCCTTTGAGCAAGGGCTGCATGTGTCGCGCGGCTTAGCGATCGGGGATCTTGATAACGACGGAGATAGCGACATCGTCGTTACTCATATTGGTGAAGCTCCCGAGATCTATTGGAACACGAGCTCGAAGCGGGGCCGAGCAATCAACGTGCGAGTGATTGATCCTCAGCACGGAGGCCGCGATGCCATTGGCGCGATCGTCACGGTGCGTGCTGCCGGTCGCGAATGGACGCAGCTCGCTCAGCCGGGAACGAGCTATCTCTCGTCGCACGATGCTCGTCTGCACTTTGGATTGGGGGCCGTTGACGCCATCGAGTACGTCGTCGTCCAATGGCCGGACGGAAGTCGCGAGCGGCACTCGCTTGAGCTGACTTCTTCTCACACGACGTTACGCAAAGGCGAAGGTCGCCCCGATGACTCTGCCCAATCCCGCTGACTCCCTTTCCTCTGCGCCGCAGCCCGCGAGACCGCCTCTCTTGCGTCACGCCCTGACAATCGGAATGGTGATACTCGTCACCGCCAGCGCGTTGTGGGCTCTTTGGCCGCGTTCGGTTGAGATCCCAAATCCCGATCTGTCGGCAGCGTATGCCGAAGTCGCGCAGGTGATTCGCGAGTCTCGCTCGGACCTTGAAGCTCATGTCACCTCAGGAGCCGCATGGGGCGACTTCGGACTCGTGCTCGGGGCTCACGAGTTCGTCCCGGAAGCCATGCAGTGCTTTTCACGCGCAGCCGAATTGGCTCCGCATGACCCGCGCTGGCCGTACTTTCAAGGGCATCTCATTCAGACGCGCGAGCCACTGAAGTCTGCTCGGCACTTTGAGCAAGCTGCTACGCGAGCGACTGCGCCGCAAGCGGCCTTCGCCTTAAGCCGTGCGGCGGAGACGTATCTGCTCGGGGAAGATGTCAGCGCAGCTCAACGCGCGATTGAGGCTGCTCTCGCGGCGAACAGCGATGAGCCTCAGGCGCATTACACCGCGGCGCGCATTGCTTACGCGCGGCGCGACTGGGAGCAAGCACGCGCGTCGATCGAACGAACCATCGAACTGCGGCCGCTGAATCGCGATGTGCTCGAACTGCAATCGCAGATCCTGCGGCAACTCGGCGAACGGGAGAAAGCCGACGAGATTGCCGCGCGTGCTGCGAAGCTCAGTGCAGACTCGCGGAATTGGCCCGATCCATGGCTCGGCGATCTCCTTGCGCGGCGCGTCGATCCTTATTGGAGATTGCATCAAGCGTCGCAGGCGCATCTTGCCGGTCATAGCCAACACGCACGCGAGCTGCTGCTGCCGATCGTGATGCGGCATCCCGATCATGCAGCGTTCGCACAGAAGTTGGCTGCGATTGAATTCGAGACGGGACGCATTGATGCCGCGATCGACGTGCTCAATGAGGCTCTCGGGCATCATCCAAGATCGGCGGAGTTGCTCGGGCTGCGCGGCAGTTGTTGGTTGCTCAAAGAGCAATGGAGCGGTGCCGAAGACGACTTGCGAGCAGCGACGACAATCAATCCGAAACGCAGCGCGGATTGGGTCAATCTCGCCTTCGCTTTGCGTCGGCAGCGCAAGTTTGCGGATGCGGAACCGGCATGTGAGACGGCCCTCAAACTAGATCCGCAATTCCTGCCGGCGCGCGTTGAGCACGTCGACTTGAAGCTCGACCAACAACAGCGAGAAGAGGCTGCTGCATTATTTATGACATACTTCAAAGACATCGAGAATGAGCCGGCTGTCGAACGATTGCGCGAGCGGCTTCGTTGATGAATAGCGGGGCGTCACTGGCGCTCGACTCAAAGAGGGAAGCTACGCGCCGCCCCTTGCTCATACACGGTGCTGCAAATCCAGCGAGACTCCGCCTCGGACTTATGGTCGCCTTTCGCTCCGCGAAAGAGCGTCTTTAGGGCGTCCTCGTGCGAACGAACGTCGAATGAAGTTTCGGCGTTCGAAGACGGACTTTCGCGGAGCGAAAGGCGACCACAAATAAGACGAACTTCCTATCCGTCCCGGTTTTAGGCTGTCAGCCGAATTACATCTCCCGAATCGTCACTCAAGAATGCGACGGGCAAGAGAGCCCGTCCTACTGGTCACGACGTCTCGATCGGCGAATTGCCTTATCGCTTTCGCAACTCAGCAAGCCGTTGCAGCAGTTCGATGTATTCGTTGTTACCCGGCTGATCCTTGAGCAGAGCTTGCACAATGCCTTCGGCTTGATCGAGCAACTTCAAAGCGGAATCACGCTTCATTTGATCGAGTTCAAGCTCGGCGATGTTGCCGATCAGTTGCGCGAGTTCGAAGCGGTAACGCGGCACGGACGGGTTACGAGCGACGAGCCGCTCGAGAGCCGCTCGTCCCTGAGTATAGAGGTCGATCGCCGTCGTCTTGCGATCCGGCTCCGTGACCGCGAGTGCCGAGTTCGTATCGGCCAGCAACTGATAGCAGAGCGCGAGCATGTGCCGATCTTCGATGTCGTCGGGAGCATCCTTCAGTAGCTCTTCGAAACGCTCGATCGCTTTGCGGGCGTGCTTCTCGACGGTGACTGCGGCCATTGGTTCGTCGCGGTCGATCGCAAGGTTCGCGAGGTTGTAGTCGCCCTTCGCCAGATCGCGCCGCAGCTTGCGGTTCTTCCGATCGTTCGCGAGCGATGCTTGCCGATCCTCTTGAGCCTGCGTCATCAGCTTGAGAGCAATGTCGAGATTGCCGCGCTGCTTCTCGATCAGCGCGAGATTCATATTCGTATTCGCGAGCAAGCGTTCGAACTCAGTGCGTTCAACGATGTCGGTCGTTGCTCCGACCAATGCTGCGCGAATCTGTCGCGACTCTTTGAAGAGCGTCTCTGCCTGATCGAGCTCGCCCAATCGCGTGTGTGCTCGGCCCATCGCGTTGAGCGTATTGCTCGAGAACTTCTGCCGAGCGGTTGAATTCGGATGCTTCTGCAACTGCACAGTCAGCATGGTACGAGCGGTCTCGTAGGACTTGAGGCTCGCGCGCGGTGAGTCGAGTTCTTCGGTAATCAGCCCGAGTCGATAGTGCGTTGCCGCAAGCTCTTCTTGCACGGACTCGTCGCCGCCGCGTCGATCAAGCAGCCTCAAGTAGTACGACTTCGCGAGATCGAGCAGTTCCTTTCTCAAGCCTTGAGCACCGGGCTCGTTCAACAGTCGCTCTTCGCTGACTCGCGTAAAGAACTCGTTCACCGCCGAGAGCGCATCTTGAAAGCTGACTTCCGAGAGCGTCTGCGCGACCTTTGTTTCATCGAGACTCTTCGCGACGTCCTTGCGAGCTTGCTCGGTCCTGACTGCGGTAAAGGCCAATGCCCCGACTGCCAATAAGAGCGACGCTGCAACCGCTCCGATTAGTGACGCGATGACCGGATTGCGTCGGCACCAGCGCACGAGCTTTTGTGAGCGACTGAGCGGTCGCGAGAGAATCGGCTCGCCGTTGATGTAACGCTTCAGTTCGTCAGCGAGTTCCTCAGCCGAGCCGATGCGTCGTTCCGGCTCCTTCTCCAAACAGCGCATGCAAAGTGTTTCGAGGTCGACATCAACGGCTGCGTTCAGAGTCCGCAGTGAGACGGCATCTTGCTCGAGCACTTGCCGCATCGTCGCAATGGATGTCGCTGCTTGAAACGGCGGGCGTCCGCTCAGCGAGTGATAGAGCGTCGCTCCGAGCGAATAGATGTCGGCCTTTGACGTGCAATGCGCGGCGTCACCGAACTGCTCGGGGGGCATGTAAGGCGGAGTACCCATCATCTCGCCCGACTGCGTGAGTTCCGCTTCGTCATCAGCGAGCTTCGCCAATCCGAAGTCAGCGATACGCGGTCGCAGCGTCTCGTTCTCGATGAGGATGTTTTGCGGTTTGATGTCGCGATGCAGCACGCCCACTTGATGAGCCGCATGCACTGCGCGGCAGATTGGTTCGAGGAAGCGCGCCGCCTCTTTGTTATCGAGCGGACCTTTACGCAGACGATCTGCGAGACTGTTGCCTTCGACATACTGCATCGAGAAGTAATGGCAGCCATCGATCTCACCGACCTCATAGACCGTCACGAGATTATCGTGCTGCAATCGCGCTGCTGCTTGAGCCTCTTTGCGGAAGCGCTCGATGATCCCGCTCTGACTGCTCGCGCTGAGACTGCCGAGACGATCCGGGCGGATGATCTTCAACGCGACAATGCGGTTCGCTCGTCGTTGCCTCGCTCGATAGACGATGCCCATTCCGCCTTTGCCGAGTTCGTCGAGCAACTCGTAATCGCCGAGCACCTTCGGGATGAGCCGCACTCCGCTGACGGACTGCGACACGCGCGTTCGACTGGGAGTCGCCGTTCCCTTTTCGGCCATCGTTTGATGCGGGTCGCTCGGTGCTTCAGCGACGGTCTCCATCACAGCGCCGTCTTGCGTCGCAGCACCGGCGACTGCGGTTGCCGACTTCGTCTCGCGCGGCATCGGCTCGTTGAGCGTCGCTGCGTCTTCGGACGGAGGCTCGCTCACTGCCGTCTGCGTTTGATGACTCTGATGAGCAGCGACTGCTTGAGTGCTGCTGCTCGTCGTCGCTGTGCTGCTGCTGTTTGCTCGCGGCTCTGCCACTGTCTCAGCGGCATGAGGCGACATCGTCGCTGCCGCTTCGAAGTTCGTTGCGAGTTGACTCGATTCCCACTCATCAAACGCCCGTCCGACGGAGCCCGACAAACTCGCATAGCGACTCTCGTACTCGGGACGTTGTGCGACGTGCCCCGACCGCGATCGATGTCTGACTTCTGTCAGAATGAGTTGCTCAGCCAATTCGGAATCAGTCGGGATCGACTCGCGACTCAGAAAGTCGAGCACTGAAGTCGCCGCGCCCCGCTCAAGCTCTTCCTGAAACTTCGCAACGAGCACTGCTCCGTCATTCGATCCGCCGCCTGCTTGCTGTCGAGCTAATCCATTCATTCTGTTTCCCTGAGTCCCCGCATCGCTGATGTGATCGCCTACGAAACTGAGGCGTTCGCGCAACTCTACTGCGAGTCACACTCAGAGACGCTGCCGAATTGTCGTCGGCTGACTGATCACTCGGGTTGACTCAGCTGTGACATGCGAGATGACAACACCGTCCATGATTTCTCAAGTACTTCGGATTACATAGCCAGCGCGAGCATCGCAGGGTCGCTCGAAGCATGAGCTGCCCTGCTGCCGACCGAGCGTTTCTGCCGCCGCCGCGTTCGAAAACCAGCAGGGCGCCGAGTACTTGAGAAGGATGTCACTTGAACTCGGAGACCGTGAGTTCTGTGTCAAGTTTTGTGGTCTGCGGTGCAACCTCGCTAGCTCACTTGAACTCGAAGACCATGAGTTCTGTGTCGAGTTTCGCGCGAGAAGTTGTTGAAGACTTCTCTCCTGCAATTCGACTTACATGGGCACATCTGCGGTTTGGCTTTGCGATTCGCAGCAAATTGCGACTGTGAAAACTCGCTTCCGACAAACGGCAGGAGCCGGAATGCGGAGCATGACAAGGCGGCTCGATCGGCAACGCAGTACCGCTTCACGGAGCAGTGCAAGAGCCGTTGAACTTCCGACGCACGGTCGGGGGCGATTCGATCACAACCTCTCAGCGGAATTCGAAGTTCGAACGGACTTGCCCGCGTTTGCCTTCGATCTGAGCGAGAACGTCTTCAACGGCGGTAAGCGGTTCGAGGGACTCGGCTTCGAAGCGACGAGTAATGCGCTCGTCATCGGGAGATGTCACAAAACATACAAACCGGTATTCGCCGTCCCGAGCACCGGCTGTTAGGCGATAGCTCGTCGAACCGCAGGCTTTCAGACGGTCGATCGCAGTGCGCCATGTGAGCCCTTCGTGTTGAGGTGCTGCTTTCAGCCCGGTGCTTGATGTCACCGGCTGAGTGCGAACAGGAGTCGCGACGGGCGGAGTCGTTACCGAGCCCGCGGCCGGTTGTTCGCGGAAGTCATCGGTGAAGATGTCATAGACCTGCTGATGCACGCGGCGCGAGGCGCGGACGCTTGCTTCGCGATGCTCGACCGGAGTCGGTGCAGCAAGACGCGATTCCGTTCGCTGAGCCGCGCTGCGAATGGGATCTGACCATTGCACGGTCTCGGTGCGAGCTACCCCATTGGGTGAAGCTGAGGGCGACTCGTCCGCGTACGGTCGAAAGAGATCAACAGGTTCGACCGCCGGGACGTTCATCGTGCGGAGTGAACCTGTCGCGGATGACTCGACGCGGGTCTCTTGAAAGCCGCTGAGTTCCGGTTCGTCGGCGTGCGACGTCATCGAGGAAACAAGCGGAGCGAATTGGGGGATTCCGAAGATGGCCATTGCGGGCACACCGAGCATCGGAATCAGCATCAAGAACGTCGTCGTGAATCCTTGCCGTCGCCGTTGCATCCTTGCGGTCCTCAAGAGTGGCAGCACATCGGTGAAGCAGGTCGCATCCATGCGGCCTAAAGCGGGGCGGGATGCTAGGAGCAAGACTCGAATTGGCTCAATTCCAGTTCGATCAAACTCGGTTGTTTGTGCGAGGTCACATCAACCGCTCGCCGAATCGACCGCGCGAACGCCCGTTGGAACACAGCGACGACTTCAGGTGCGATTCCATCAAACACTTCGAGACTCACAACGCCGTGAAGCGATCAAGGATTCGCTGTTAAACGATCATGAAGAAGCACGATCGAACTCAAACTCGCGAGCAATTGCGGTCATGAACTCGGAGCGTGCGTCCGATTTAAGACGGTGCCCAAAATCGATTGGTCGTTAATGTTCCATCGCTTTGATCGAACATCACCGCTTCCGGAATCCTGATGACCTCTGCCGCCTCGTTTCGACACTTGCTGAATGTCTTGCTGAGTTGCCTCTTGGCGCTCTCGGTCCCGCAAGCATTGGAGTCGCTGACGAGTCGCATTGATGTTGGCGGACAGAGTGACTCGGCAACGACTGAGGACTTCGACGAAGAGGAACGTGCCGAGGCGGTTCCCGGAGCTGTGCTCACGCAATGCAGGCGAACGCGCCGTCCTGCAGATTGCATGCGTGCCCTTACCGAGCGGAGTTTGTTCCGTCGGTCGCTCGGCGATGTTGAGAAGCCGAAGTCGCCTCAGTGTCCGAGCCGTTGCGGAGTGCTCGGGGGCATTCCGTTGCGCTGTTGAGCGCACCATTCTGGTTGTCGAATTGCTCATCCAGTCGCTGAGTGATTGAGCTGCTAATGCGAGTCGTTACGCGACTCTCGCGATCCGAAATCGAAGTCGTGACGGCAGAGAAGTTGAAGTCGCAATCGAGCCCGAGCGTTGACTGCGATTTATGCGCGGCGCTGCTTCGAGGATGCCCGAGATCTCTTCTCGCTCGTCCTACATCATGGTCGCCCTTCCTCTGCGAAAGAGCGTCTTTGTATTGCCGCAAAGCAATGACGCTTCCGACAGAACTCGTGGAGCACGTTTTCAACGTGCTCGTTTCGCTGCGAAATAGGCACGTTGACAACGTGCCCCACATCAAACTCTGAGCTACGTCAGCAAGTCGCGGCACGACTCGCTGACCCCGCAGTTCAAAATGCGAAGACGCACTCAGAGCTTGATTGACGATTGGTCGTATGAGCTTCGCGCCCGTGCTGAACGGCAACCTTCAAGCCGTCGGGACCAGTTTGCTGGCAGCGCGAACTAGATGGCCGGGGACTTCGACGCGTTCGACGTCACGGCGGCATCACGAGTTGATGCTGCAAGTTTCCTGTCCGAGCCGCAGTCAGATAGCGGGCGAGATTCCATACCGACTCGAATCGAGAAGACCGCCTTAGGGATAGTCGGAGAATAACTTCCCGTATTCGTAGCATGGACGCCTACGTCCGTGCTGCGTCGCTGTCGGACGTAGGCGTCCAACCTACGCGACGCAAAATCGGAAGTTATTCGCTGACTATCCCTTAGTGATTCTCGGAATCAGCGTCTGAAAGGTGCCAACCACTTTTCATATCTCCCTGCTGCCCTGCTTCGTCGGCGGCGTCATCAGCAGTTCGATTGGGATTGAATCCCTTTCAACTCAATTCTCATTCATCGCTCGTGATGCTCGATGGCTCTCACAGAGTCACTGCATCAAGTGAGCGTCACTCATCGAAGGTGTTTCAATGTCGCTTCAAAAACAGTTCTCACAGCAGACGCTGCCGCGCGATGCGACGGCGGGGTTGGTGGTCTTCTTGGTAGCGCTGCCGCTGTGTTTGGGAGTGGCGTTGGCTTCGAATGCTCCTCTGTTTGCAGGACTGCTCGGAGGCATCGTCGGCGGGGTTGTGATTGGGCTCGTGAGTCAATCGCAGACAAGCGTTAGTGGACCATCGCCGGCAATGACGGCCATTGTCGCAGCACTCATCGTGCAACTTGGTTCGTTCGAAGCGTTCTTGTTGTCGGTTGTTGTTGCGGGATTGATTCTCATTGTGATGGGCCTCGTGAAGGCCGGAGCACTCGCCGCGTTTGTGCCTTCTGGTGTCATTAAAGGACTCATTGCAGCGATCGGAATCATTCTCGTCCTCAAGCAACTACCGCACTTGCTCGGCGATGATCGTGACCCCGAAGACGATATGTCGTTCTTTCAGCCCGACAACGAGAACACATTCTCCGAACTCGTCGCGATGCTGAATGACGTGCAGCTCGGCGCGGCGGTCATCGGTTTGTTTTCGTTGCTGCTTTTACTGATTTGGGATCGCCTGCCGCGTTTGAAGAAAACCGGTATTCCGCCCGCGTTGCTCGTGATCGTGATTTCTGTCGGTCTCAACCTGCTGTTTCGGCAACTCGGCGGACGTTGGGGGATTGATCCGTCGCATCTCGTGCAAGTGCCAATCGCCGAATCGTGCTCGCACTTGATGTCGTTCTTGAAGTTCCCGGACTTCAGCGTTTGGACCAATCCGGCGGTCTATGTCGGAGCGGTTTCGATCGCGATCGTCTCTGCGCTGGAGACGCTCTTGAATGTTGAAGCCGTCGATAAGCTCGATCCTCAGAAGCGAGTCTCACCGCCGAATCGAGAACTCATCGCTCAAGGTGTCGGCTGTGTCGTTGCAGGTTGCATTGGCGGGCTGCCGACGAGCTCGGTGATTGTCCGTAGTTCGGTAAATCTCAATGCGGGGGCGGAAACGAAGCTCGCGACGATCATTCATGGCGTGCTGTTTATGGTCTGCGTCGCGCTGCTGCCGAACGTGCTGAATCTCATCCCGCTGTCTTGCTTGGCCGCCATCTTGGTCATGACCGGAATGCGACTCGCGAGCCTCAGCCTCATTCGGCAAATGTGGCGCGAAGGGAAGTATCAATTCACACCGTTCGCGGTGACGTTGTTGGCGATCATCTTCTCGAACTTGATCACGGGAATTGCGATCGGCTTGTGCGTGAGCCTCGCCTTCGTGCTTTACAGCAACTTGAAGCGTCCGCTGAACGCCGTCGTAGAGAAGCATCTCAGCGGAGAAGTGCTGCATATCGAGCTGCCCAATCAAGTCAGCTTCTTAAACCGCGCAGCATTGAACGACACGCTGAATTCAATCCCGCGCGGCGGGCATGTGTTATTGGATGCGAGGAATACTTCTTACATCGACCCGGACATTCTGAGTCTGCTGCGTGAGTTCAAAGACAAGGTCGCTCCGGTGCATGGTGTCACCATCAGTTTGAGCGGCTTTCGTCAGCGATATCAGTTCGCGGACGTCATTCACTACGCCGACTATTCGACGCGCGAACTGCAGGGGCAGATGACTCCGCAGCAAGCCTTGCAGATTCTGATTGATGGCAACGAACGCTTCAGGACGGGACGCCGACTGACGCGGGATCTCGCACGGCAGATGTTGGCAACGGCGCAAGGGCAGCATCCGATTGCAGTCATCCTCAGTTGCATTGATTCACGCTCGCCCGCTGAGTTGATCTTCGATCTCGGACTGGGCGACATCTTCAGCGTCAGAGTCGCGGGGAATGTTGTGAGTCCGAAGGTGCTCGGCAGCATCGAGTATGCGTGCGCGGTTGCCGGAGCGAAGTTAGTGCTTGTGCTCGGTCATACGCGCTGCGGAGCGGTCACGGCTTCCGTGCAATTCGCCATTGAAAAGAAGGACCCGGTCGCGGCCACCGGTTGCCAAAATTTGGGCGCGATCGTGCAAGACATTCAGCACTCGATCGACCCGGCGCTGCTCAATCGCTGCTCGTGTCTGAAGGGCGACGAATTCGCGAACGGTGTCGACGAAGTCGCAAGCAACAACGTGCGGTGCTCGGTGCGCCAATTGCTCGAACAGAGCCAAACACTCAAGTCGATGCACGAGTCTGGAGCCATCAACATCATGGGCGCGATGTACGACATCGGTAGCGGAAAGATCGACTTCTTCGATCAAGCATCTCCGACGCAAACGGCTGATAAAGCTGCGATCTCAACGGAGTGAAAAATCGGAGCGCCATCCTCACTGAGCCATAACGACTCCCCCGCTTCATCGGTGCATTGTGGGTGTTGCACGCATCGTCGTGCTCAAACCGGAAAGCTTCGCCGCGCTGCGGTATTGAGCCGCGCGGCTCCTGGTAAGAAAGATTACCCGCCAGTCACCAATCAGCGATCGCGCATTCACGCTAATTCCAATTGGTTCTTGATGAGCGTCAATGAGTGTCGATTAGCGTTCCTCGCGCGTCAGTCTTCATGACGAGTCGAAGCACTTGCCGACCTCGGAACGATGTCGAACTCGCAGTAGCGAAAAGCGCGGCCCGATGGGCACGCGGTTAAACGACGCGGCGAAGCCGCAACCATTGTGGCCCGACGCTCCGCGTCGGGAGTCGCACCACGCTGCGCGCAGGCCAACAAGAAATCGCGAGCCAGCAGTACGCGAGGGCGCTCTCTGACCGGCTCTTTGAGCGTTCAACTCTCCGGAAAGATGACCGGGCTTCGAGGTTGGCTCAGTCTTTGTATTCCTCGCGCGGTACGTCGACCTGAGGCCAACTTGTCGGGCGGACGCGGACGGTTCGGCCGGGGCGGATGCCTTCGATAATCAGGTCGGTCTCAAATTGGATTTGAATGCCGCTGCTACCGAGAGGTACTTCGCCTTCCGCTTTGATGACCTCAATGATCGTGCCGCGCGATGCCATATGAGCAGGACCGTACGCGCCGTGACCGTGCTTCAAGCTGTTTTCGGCAGCGTTCATCATCGCGCCGGCGCCCTTCGTGAAGTCGGCATAGAGCGACGGATCCATTCCGCCAAACAACGTCGCAGTTACCTTCGCGCGGCCGAACTTGCCGTACTCGACCGAGTCGATCGAAGCAGCCATCCAACGACTGCGAATGAAGGCTTTGTGCGTCTCGGCCTGATTGCGAGCGGCCCGCTGGATCGCGACGTCGTCGAGCCAAATGTCCGAAATGTGAAACCGAGTGAACACTCCGCCGGGCGTCGGCTTCCATGTGATACCCAGCAAGACCGCTTGACCGCCGAGCGACTTCTTTCCCTCAGCCGGCCAGACGTTTTCAGCAACCAGTTCGTCAACTCCGAGCCGTTCGCGACCGCGCCAGATGCGAGTAGCTGCGTCGAACGTCAGCTTCTCGTCGGTCACTTTCCCTGCTCCCCCGGACTTCAACTCGCAACTGGCGACGATCAGCCCTGCGCTGTTCTGAATCTCTAGATCCTTGAGCTTCCAAATCTTGCCCTCGCGCAGGCAGTGGCTCGGTTCGTCTTCGAGCAGCAGGATGTGATTCTCAGCAGGAGCGACCCCGGCGCCGCGATTGTGATTGGCGTCGATCTTCTTGTTGTTCACCGGCAACACGGGAACGGCGGAGTTCTTCGGATCGGGCGGTAGATAGGCCCGGGCATGCATCACAGTACCGAGCGGGATATCGCGCAGATCAGCCGGGGCACCTTGATACCGCACCATTCCGCAAGGAAGCATTGCGACCGCTTGCGGGTCATTGCGGAAGAACATCCCCGAACCCTGCACTCGAATACTGGCGAGACGATTTGGGTGATCGACGGAGACCAGTTCGCCGCGAAAGGCATGCGCCTTTTCAAGCGGCGGGAATTTTCCAATTTCGGGTCGGAAGATTTCGTCAGCCGCCACTGCGGCCGTCGCGAGGATGAAGACGACGCTGAGGCTGTAGAAGAGAATGCGGAAAGCGGGATTAAGATTAAGATTATGACTATGAAGTGTTTTATACATTTTTGGTTTGGGGTTAGGGCAAATTAGACGGAGCGGCGTCAGAAGAAAAGGTAAGGCAGAAGAAAAGGTAAGGCAGAAGAGTGACAAGGCAGGAACTGAGCCTTTGCAAGAGAGTTAGAAATGCGGGATTAAGATTAAGAGTAAGATTAAGAAACTTGCTAGACGCTTCGGTCGGGTGAGTTGGCGCGGATGAGGCCGACTAGCATTGATACGATCTCCACTAATGCTGACTTACCTGTTTCAGCCGTCTGCGAATCGATTTTCTTCTTGGCGACGAGAACATCGAGGCACGCGGCGCACTCCAATGCTGAGCCCCGGGCGGTGTCGAAAAACTTGCAGCGATCCTTCGGTGTCGATTTCCCATTTCCCTCAGCGATATTCAGCGGAACCGAAGTAGAAGCCCGATCGAGCTGATCATGAGCGGCAACCGATTTAGGGATCGACTCCAGTAGATCCGAGGCCCAAGCAACAAACCGAATTGCGTGCTGGTAAACGGTCAGTTTCTCATGATCAAACTGTTTCAAAGCAGCCCCCGCCTTCTCCCGTCTTTTCTTACTCTTAATCTTACTCTTAATCTTAATCCGCCTTCTTTCTCCCGATCTCGAACAGGGCGATTAAGATTAAGATTAAGAAACAGACAAAAAAGGCCCTCCTACAACTCAATCGCCTTATTGCTATCCCCAAACTTCTCCGCTTCAACTCCCATCCTCTGCGCCATCAGTAACAGCAAATTGCTCATATGAGCATCCGGATTCGCCGGGCGACTGCAGAGTGAATAATGCTCGCCCGGCTTATCCAGTTGATAGCCTTTGAAGTGCCCTTGATTGAAATCGAGATGACTGCCGTGCTTCAGGCCGAGATCCGATCCGCCTGCGAGCACCAGCGGGAGATTCGCGTTGCCGTGACTGTGTCCGTAAGACATGCCGCTGCCGAACAGCGCCATCGTCGTGCCGAGCAACGGACGGCCATTCAAGTCCTTTGTCTCCGCGAGTCTCGAAAGGAAGTAGCTGTATTGCTCGATGGCGAACGTGTCGTAGTTCGTGAGTTTTTCCATATACCCTGCATCGCCGCCGTGATGGCTGAGCTGATGACGCGATTCGGTGATACCAATTTCTGGGATTGCAAACGCATCTCCTTCACCGCCGAGACTGAAAGTGGCGACTCGCGTCACGTCCGTTTGGAACGCGAGCACGATCAAGTCATAGACGGTGCGGAAATAATCTCCCGCTTGAGTCTGAGGAATATCGCGGCTCGTTCGTTGCCGATCAGAATCGGAGATCGTCGGCAGCGGAGTATCAAGCCATGCATCGGCTCGGCGGGTGCGAATTTCAGCTTCGCGAACGGATGTGAGATATTGCTCCATTCGCCCTTTGTCGGCGGCTCCCATCTTCTGTTCGAGCTGCTTCACCTCAGCAAGATTGGCGTCAAGCACGCTTCCCTTGCGGCGTAGCGTCCGGCGTTGAGCCGTCTTACCGCCTTTCGGCTCTTGAAAGAGAGACGCGAAGATTTCACTACAACGGCGCATTGAAGGAAGCCTGACACCGTCCGCTGTCCATCCGAGTGAGTCGCCGGTGAGAGCAATTTCCATCGAGGCATACCGAGTGTGCTTCGCAGTGATCTCGGCCATTTTCTGATCGACGGAAATTGTATTCTTATCCGAAGGCCCGAGCTTGCCGCCGGTCAGCCAGACGGAAATGCAATTATGATGATGACTCAGTGCGCCAGGATGATGCAGGCCGCTGATTGGCGTGATGACATTTCGATGCTTTTCGAGCGGCTTCAGCGACCGAGAGAATTGATAATCTTTACCCGGCGTCGTGATCTGATAGTTCAACGAATGCACGCCGTTCGCGAGATAAATAAAGACGCTGCGTTTCGGCGTTTCCGTTTTTCCTTCTGCGGCATTCAGCGGAACCATGCACTCAAGAAATGGCAGTGAGATGCAAGTACCGAGTGCCCGCAGGGCGTGACGACGGTCGATTAGCCAAGATTGGGATAAGTAGCTCATGTTTTTGTCTCCGCCTTTTCTGATGTGTGATTTTTCGAGATCTCTAGTTCTGACTTTGGCCAAAATCGACAAGAAGCAGTGGTGGTGTTGCAATTCAGCACCAAAGGTGCGTCCTATATCAGCCTAGGGCAACGCCCTAGGGGTTGAAATACATTTTGATTTAAGAGCCAACGGCCCGGTCTAAATAACAACAAACGATTGGGGCGGGCCTTTGACCCTTGTTTTCTTGGCGCGATGGCAACCTGGGCCGTTGCCCCAGGCTGGTTTGGAATGGGCCTTTGACCCAGAAATGCGGAAAATAAACCTATGGCCCTGAACTGCTACAATGGGCCTTTGGCGCTGAAATGCTTCGGTAACCATGCTCTTCACTTTCGGATTAAGCTCGTCCCTTTCGAATCAAGCTCATCGTTTTCTGATTAAGTCGGACATCACCACAGCGCGGATGATGTCTTTAACGCGGTACTCGTTCTTCTTCGCCTCAGCTTCGATCTTCATCAGGTCATCTCTGTCATCGACGGTCAAGACGCGGCGGAGGGCGTAGGTGCAGAGGTGCTCGATAAAGGCTCGGGCGACTTGATCGCGGTCTTTGAGTAGCAACTTCTTAAATTGATCGGAGTCTTTGAATGACCGGCCGTCGGGCATTTCGCCGGACGCGTTGACCAGCGGATTTTCGCCGATGCCCGTCGGTACTAGCTCGCGGGTGCGCCATTGGCCGACGGCGTCGTATTGGTCGAACGCCAGTCCGAGCGGGTCAATGTTGCGATGACACGCGGCGCAACTCGCGTTCTTCGCGTGCGCTTCGATTCGTTGGCGGATCGTGATCTTCGTTCCCGTCGGCGGAATCGGCTCGATCGGGTCGACGTTTGCCGGAGGCGGCGGCGGGGTCTTGTTGAAGATGGCTTCGCTGACCCAAACGCCGCGATGCACCGGGCGATGACGCGTGCCGTCCGAAGTCAGTCCGAGCACCGCGCCCATCGTCAGCAGTCCGCCGCGATGATCTTCTGGCTTAAGCGAGACTCGTTGAAAGCCGTCCGCCTTCGGTGATGGCAAACCGTAGAAATCGCAGAGTCGCGAGTTGGCCATTGTCCAATCGGAATCAATGAAGCTGTCGATCGGCAAGTTCTTCGAGAACATCTCGCGGAAGAACTCGATGGGCTCGGCACGGAGGCTCGTTTCGAGCCATGCGTCGTAAGTCGGGTAGAGCTTCTTATCCGGCGGGAACATGCCGAGCCGATGCAGTTGCAGCCACTGTCGCGAGAAGTCATTGACGAAGCGATTCGTTTTGCTGTCGGTCAGCAACCGATCGACTTCCTGCTTCAGACCATCGCCGTTCAGTTTGCCGCTTTGAACTGCCGCAATCAGGCCGTCATCCGGCATCGAACTCCAGAGGAAGTACGACAGCCGCGACGCGAACTCCGCGTCGGTAAGTCGCTCGCGCGCGACCGGGTCTCCTTCAACGAGATAGATGAAGTGCCGCGAAGTCAGCACGCCTTGCAACGCAACTCGATAAGCATCAACGAGCTTCTCGCCCGCCTCGCGTTCGGAGTTGTAGGCACGCACATACTCGGCCAATTCATTTGGCTTTACCGCTCGACGCCATGCTCGTTCGGCGAAGCGGCGCAAGTGCTCTGCGACCACTTCGGGCGTCGCATCGTCGGGCGGAAAGACTCCATTGCGCCGAGCCTTCTCTTCGTCGGTCTGCAGCGGTCCTTCCCATTCGATCCAATCGAGCAGCACGATCGAGAAGAGCCCGTTCCCTTTGTCGTCGAACATCTGCGGCGCGTTTTGGTTGAGCAGTCGCGTTTCGCTGCTGTGCGTGAAGATGTAGTTGCCGCTGTTGAGTGCGTTACGAAAGGCTGCACCGGCTCGTCGATCGACAACGTCAGTAGCGACGACGCAGAAGTCGAGCGACATCGGCATCTCAAGAAAGACTTCGAACTCATAGACCTGCGGGCTGTCCTCGGGAGCGGTGAGGTCAAACTCGATGAGCCCGTCGACGGTCTCTTCACCGGTTCGCTTGCCGATGCTGAGGTGCGCCGTCTGACCGCCGATCGGACGAATGCCACTCGCCTGAATGCGGACCTTGTAAAGCCCGCTGTGCTCCGGCCCTGTCTTGCCGAACCAGTTGGGCGAAAGCGCGTGATGGACACTGCCGGGATAGAGAAGCTGCCGCAGCGGTCGCTTGATGCCGAATCGGTCGAGCACTTCTTGTTGAGACTTGCCGCCGTTGTAGCGCATGTCGGCAGCCGTCTTGCGGACCTTCCGAGCTTCACCCGCTGCTGTTGAGAAAGCGCGATCGAGCACCAACTCCGACGCGCGGTAGTAGCGATCGACATGCGACGGCGAGAGCGACAACTCCGATCCGATGCGCTCAAAGCCGTGCCACAACGTGTCCTCATTCAACTCACCCGGTTTGGCGGGGTCATAGCGCACGCCGAGCAAGTCATAGACTGTGTTCTGATACTCCTTGCGACTGAGTCGATAGTGCGAAACCGCCGGTCGCGCTGCCATACGAGCCGCTCGCCCTTCCTTCAGCCGCGCGTCGAGACTCGAAACGAATTCCGAGATCTCCTTCTGAGTCGGCTGCGGTTCCTTCTTCGGCGGCATCGCGCCGCTGTTGACCTTGTCGAGTGCCTCGGCCCAGTGATGAGTGTCGATGCCCGCTTTGAAATCCCGAGAGAGGCGATCAAAGCGAATATCGCCCTCTTCCTTCTTTGGCCCATGACAGCGGATGCAGTGCTTCTCGATGAAGGTTTCAACTGGGTCGGCAGCATGAGCAACACAGGGCCAATTGAGGCTGCCAGCAACAGCAAAGGGCACGAGCAGCAAGGGGTCGAGAAGTGAGAGAATTCGTTTCAAAGGGTGATCTCCAGACTGCGAAAGGGAATCACGGCCAGGTCGTTCGCAACGTGACCTTGTGGGGTTAGCCAATGAAGAGCATGCCATCATGCTCGATCGCAAAGGGGTTGCTGAAGTGAGCGTTTGGGGCAGAGGCTCCGGTCGTGTCCTCGAAGACTGACGGTCGGAGGAGGAAGTCTCTACTCAACACAGGCTCGCTCGGCTTGCTCGTTGAGATCGTCAGCAAAGACTTCGCGCCGCTCGCGTTTGCTGTTGTGATGCGGACGAGGTAACGCAGGTCCGTTCTCAAAACTCCGACTTAGGAGTTGCTCGGTCATCCGCTGTTCGATTGAGCGAAGCACGTCTGAGGCAATGATGATGCTGCAATCACGAAGCATCGGCAATTTTTGTTACAAGCAGTGACGGAGTTCAAAAAGACGTTGAAGCTCGACACTGAGAACGTGACGGCTCACTACGGCTTGTCGCTGCTTCACAAAGAACTCGGCAACGAAGCGCAAGCCGTCGAGCGCTAAAAGCTGCACGACAAGTATCGCCCCGAGGATCTAGCCCGAGGCATCGCGGTGAGGAAAACTCGCGAGAAGTACCCGGACGCGAATCGCGCCGCCGAGTCGCTCGTGATCTACCCACTGCACCGTTCTGACGCGCTCGAATTAGGGAAGTCGGTCGAGAGTGTCGGGACAGAGGAGTAGGTTATTTGAATTGCACTTCGCGGTATTCGCCGACCTGCAAGCTATTCACTGCGAGCGCGATCTCGGCGGTGAAACCGCGAAGATCGGGCCATCCATTTGTCGGAAGTACGAGGATTGCGATGCGGCGACCTTTCAGGTTCTGTTGATACCGAAGGCTCTGATCGGCGGTGATGAAGACGTCGAAGTTAGCGCGATCGGCAGCAGCGAGTAAGTCGCCGTTTCGTAATTCGCTCCATCCGAGTTCTTGTGCACGCCGCACCGTATGACCGATGAGTGCGCGAAACAGAGGACGCGGAATGCAGGTGTCGAACAAAATCTTCATTAGGCAGCATGCCTCAGGTACTGCTGCTTCGAATGTTCGAGAACGGCGACGGCTTGCTCACGAGTCACTTCCGGGAAGCAATCGAGAAACTCATCGAGACTCAGGCCGCCTTGCAGATTGTTGAACAACGCGTCGACCGGACAACGCGTACCGACAAAACAAGGCTTACCGCCGAGCCGTTCGGGGTCAGTCCAAATTGGAAG
>CAZNMS010000098.1:0-22927 GCA_964573505.1 uncultured Planctomycetaceae bacterium
ATTAAATCGCCCCTGGGCTTGTCCCAGGGGTTTAGCGGCCTTTGCGCTACTCGAATTTGCCCTAAATCGTAGTAGCGCAAAAGCCGTTGAACCCCCGACGCAAGGTCGGGGGCGATTTAGTCACAAGCTCTCCGCGACGATCGACGGCAAAAACGACAAACCCCAGCACTGCGAGTTTCAGTCCTCACGCAACTCAAACAACTGGTGTCGTTGATCAAGTCGAGCGAAAACAGAAACGCGCCGCACTGGGGTTTGTAGGATGACAGAATTGCTACATCCAGAAGACCGACGTTACGGCATCTTGCACGACAGACCGCCCGCTGATGGGACGTAAGTGTGCTTGACGTAGTCCATCACCTGACGGTCCGAGTTGAAGCGCCAGCCGAGCGTGCGAATCGAACGCTTCATGCGATTGATCCAGTCGATCGGCAAGTCGTCGGCGTCGCGGTTGTAGTACAGCGGGATGACATCGTTCTTCAGCACGTTGCGCAGGTACTCGGCATCGCGGTCGTCTTGCACGTCTGAGTTGACATGAGTCCGTCCCGAGCCGATCGCAAAGCCGTTGTGACCGTCGAACGCTTCTGCCCACCAACCATCCAAAATCGAGCAGTTCAAGCCGCCATTGAGAATGACCTTTTGGCCGCTCGTGCCGGAGGCTTCGAGCGGACGGCGCGGGTTATTGAGCCACACATCAACGCCCTGCACCAAATGGCGACCGAGATTGATGTCGTAGTCCTCAAGCAACACGACGCGGCCTTTGAACGGCTCTTGCTGAGTGACCTTGTAGATGCGCTGCACGATCGCTTTGCCGTGATCGTCCGCCGGGTGCGACTTACCCGCGAAGATGAACTGCACCGGCTGCTTCGTATTCATGATCAGCTCAGCGAGGTTATCGAGGTCTCGCATGATGAGGTCCGCTCGCTTGTACGGAGCGAACCGCCGTGCGAACCCAATCAACAGCGCGAACGGATCAAGCACTTTCCCCAGCGCGTCGATCTGCTCTTGAGGAAGTCCGCGACGCTGTGCCTGCTTCACCAATCGATGGCGAGCATAGACGATCAAACGATGCTTCTGACTTTGATGCGTCTCCCACAATTCAGACGGGATGATGTTCTTCACATTGGCAAACGTCTCGGGCTCGCCCGTCTGTGTGTACCACTTCGCCGGGAGCACTCGGTCGTAGATCGAACGCATCTGCGGCGCGAGCCATGTTCCCGTATGCACGCCGTTCGTGATATGTCCGATCGGCAGCTCGTCTTCCGCTTGCCACGGCCACAAACTCGCCCACATGCGGCGCGAAACAACGCCGTGCAAGCTCGACACAGCATTCGCATGCCGACTCAACTTGAAGGCCAACACCGTCATCGTGAACGGCTCGCCTTGATCCTGCGGATTGACGCGCCCCAGTCCCATCAAGCCGTCGTAGTTGAGTCCCAGTTGATCGCCGAGCGGACCAACGTGCTCGTTGATGAGATCCCCGCCGAACCGGTCATGACCGGCAGGCACTGGAGTGTGAGTCGTGAAGACGCTCATCGCCGCCGTCTCGCGCAGCGCGTCGTTAAACGACATGCCGTCGTCGTGCATCTTCTGCCGAATGACGTCGAGCGCCGCGAAAGCCGAGTGCCCTTCATTCAAGTGAATGACGCTCGGCTCGATGCCGAGCTTCGCCAGCGCACGCACTCCGCCGATGCCGAGCACGATCTCTTGTCGAATGCGCGTGCGATGATCGCCGCCATACAGACGCGAAGTCAGATTGCGGATCTCGTCCGAGTTCTTCTCAACATTGGTGTCGAGCAAATACAGCGGGATGCGTCCGACTTGAATGAGCCAAACGCGAGCGAAGATCGCGCCCCAGCGCGTCTCAACGCTAATCTCAACTTGCTGACCGCTCTTGTCGCAGGCCGGCTTTATGGGCAGATCGCCAATGACGTTCTCGTTGTAGATCTCTTGCTGCCAACCGTTCTCGTCGATGTGCTGCGAGAAGTAGCCCTCGCGATAGAAGAGCCCGACGCCGACAAGCGGAATGCCGAGATCCGACGAACTCTTCAAATGGTCGCCCGCGAGCACGCCGAGACCGCCCGAGTAAATCGGCAACGACTCGTGAATGCCGAACTCCGCCGAGAAGTAAGCGACGGGCTTGAAACACAGCAGGTCAGCATGCGTCTGCCCCCATGTTTCCGCCGAGTCCATGTATTTATTCCACCGCCGATAAGCCGCGTGAATCCGCGAGTGCAGCGCGAGTTCTGTCGCCCGTTCTTCAAGGCTCTCTTCGGAGTATTCCTTGAGCAGCAAGACGGGGTTGTGCATGAGGTCCGACCAGCGGGTCGGGTCGATCGTGCGAAAGATCTCGGAAACTTCCGGCTGCCAGCTCCACCATAAGTTGCGACTGAGTTCGGTCAGTTTTTGGTGCAGCGATTTCTGCTCGGCCATGAGGCACGTCCTTGCCATTCGTGTGTAAGAGAAGAGGTCGCGGGTAGCCTCCTAATGCGGTTCATCTAGCCGTGACGAGCGCCGCAACATCCTTAACCCCGCGATTGCGGGCGGGAGTATAGCCGCGTTCGAGATTGCGAAAACGTGAATATCCGCTTGTTTTCAAGGCTATTTTGGCAAGTTAGATGAAATGCGGAGCTTCGCATCAACGATCACCTCACCGATCGTTTAACCGCGTGCCCAACGGGCCGCGCTTTTCGCAGCGCGAGCATCCCATCTGAGCAACCCCATCTCCGCGCGAGCCATCACGAGTCGCGTATCAGACTCGCGCGCCCAAAAGCGCGGCCCGATGGGCACGCGGTTAAACGAGTCGCCGCTCCTATCTCAGCTGCGCGCACTCATCAGCCGACGCAGCCCTAAGAAGCCGATCGGCGAGTTCGTCTTGCCGTGCATCGCAAGCTCGGACAGTGACTCTCCGATCGCCGATGTGAACTTGAAGCCGTGCCCCGAGAAGCCGGCTCCGAAGAAGACGTTTGCGTGATCGGGATGTTGATCGACGAGGAAGTGACCGTCGGGACTCATCGAGTAGAGACAGACGGCATGCCGTTCGGGCCGAGCACTCACGAGCGGCATATGTCGGCTGAGGAAACTCGTGAGCGGAGCAATGTCGGTCTCATGCAGTTCGCGGTCGACGTTCAGCGGATCGACAACGACATCTCCCTTTGAATGCTCGCCGCACTTCAGCGTTCGCCCGTCCGTTGAAGGGAAGCCGTAGAAAACTCCGTCATGACATTCGAAGAGGAACGTCACTCCGCCCGCGTCGATCGAATACATCGGGCTCGGCACCGAGTTCCACAACAACACTTTGCGACGCACCTCAATCGGAGCGATCGAAGCCGCTCGACCGAGTAACCCCGGCGCCCATGCACCGGGAGTGAGAATCAACTTCGCCGCCGAGTGTTGCTCGCCATTCGACAGAGTGACTCGCACCGCATGTCCGTCGCTCGACCACTCCGTCACTGCCGAGCCAATCGCAAGGCACGCTCCGCGTTCCGTCGCGAGTTGCACATGAGTTCGCACGCAGTCCTCAACAGCGAGGATGCCTGCTCCGGGTTCGAGCACGACTTCTTGCTCTTCATCAAAGACGAAGCCGGGGAACTCGTTCTCGGCTTCAGCGGCTGAGAAGTTTTGAATCGGAATGCCATAAAGCTCCGCCGCCTTTCGCACTCCGGGAACGACTTCCCCATCAATCGGCCCCGCCTGCATGAGCCCGCAGATGCGCATGAGCGATCGCCCCGACAGCGCTTCAAGCTCGCGCCATAACTCATATGAGCGACGCAGCAACGGGACGTAATCGGGATGCTCGAAGTACGCCTGCCGAATGATGCGCGTATCGCCGTGCGAACTGCCGCGATCATGGCCCGGCAAGAAGCGATCAACTCCGAGCACTCGGCAGCCGCGCTGCGCGAGATGAAACAAGCACGCACTTCCGAAGCCGCCACAACCAATCACGATGACGTCGTAACTCGACATGCTCTGCCATCCTTGTTGCTGAGAAAGCGCCTGACGCTGAGCCCCGATTCGGCGGCCATCGCGCTTCGCACTTCTGCCCAGAATGCAAAGTGCGAAGTGGAAAATGAAGAATGCAAATGTCACAGACGGATGCCGTCAGACCGCCATTTTGCACTTTGCAATTTTCATTACCCATTGGCACTGCCCCAAAAAGTAGCTTGGGATTCCATCCCGAGCCGCAGCGGGACGACGGATTACATTCACTCGTTGAATTCGTCGTCACGAGAGATCTCGCAGTCTCGTTTTCATCCCACTCAACATCCTTCGGACACTGGGAACTGCCTCGCATCATTCAGCGACTGCGTCCCATCAGTTGCTCGCTGCGTGTTCGACCCTGCGTGAATTGGGAACTCGGTCTGAGTCGATTCGCCATTGACGCTTTCTCCGCACCGAATGTTGACGGCGTTTTCGTCCCTTGTTTCAGAACCTCATCCCGCTGAGGCTCGGGATGGAATCCCAAGCTACTTGTCCGAGAAAGTTCCCGGTCCGACGCTGCAGCCTATTCCGTCGGCGTTTCCGTCTTTGCGACGTTGCGCTTCTCGTTGACGAACTCGTACTGCAAGCCCTTCATCTCAAGAACCGAGAAGAGATTCGTGAACGAGTCCGTCCACAAGATCGAGCGCGCGCCGAGCGATACTTGCCGCGACTTACCGAGCCTCAGTGCTTGCAGCGGTTCGGCTTGACGGCTCAGCAAGACCCAAACGCTTAACGAGGTGCCGAGATCGGTGTCTTTCGGTCCGAGCAGAGCCAGTGTCTGTAATTCAAATTCCTTTGCCAGTCCGAGGCAAATTGGCCGCAGATCAACGTGCCGATTCGAGATATGGCACGCGAGGATGCCGTCGGGCGCGAGATGCTTCAGGTACAGCTCGGCACAGTCGCGCGTCAGTAAGTGCGTCGGGATCGCGTCGCCCGAGAATGCATCGAGCACGAGCACGTCGAACTGTTGCGGCTCTTCATGCTCGAGCGCGATGCGACCGTCTTCGATCACGACGTCGTACTTCGCGCGGCATTCGGACAAGTACGTGAAGTGCTCGTGAGCGAGCGTCACAACGTCGGGGTTGATCTCGTAAAGACGGTAGTAGTCGCCGGGCTCGCCGTAGACGCACAGCGTTCCGGTGCCGAGCCCAATCACTCCGACGCGCTTGCCTTGCCCGGCACGATGCTGCGAAACCGCAATGCCTCCGCCGCCGTCTCGACCGTAGAAGCTCGTCGGCCATCGACGCCGATCAGCCCGTTGAAATTGATGCCCGTGACGGATCTGACCGTGCTGCATCACATAGGCATTGAGTTCGGGGTTACGTTCGCTTTGCGTCTGCTTCACTCGCAGGGTGCCATAAAAATTACGGCTGTTGGCAAAGGCGTTGCGCGTGACCTGCAACTGCTGCTGCCACAGCGCGACTCCTAACAACGCCGCGACGATGCTCATGCCGAGCCATCCAAACAACGCGCTCGGCTGAGCGTCATCCAGTTCGTCGGCTTCGTCTGTCGGAGTTGTTACATGCGGTGCGGCGAGAGCCTGCTGCTCGCGCTTCAAGACGACGGCAATCAACACGCAGGTTGCGACGATCGAGATCGGCAACTCCATCAACGTCGCAAAGAAGTTCGGAGCAAACAGTCCGACGAACAAACCGCCGATCGCTCCGCCGAACGACAAGCACAGATAGAACAACGTGAGATGTCTCGGCGCCGGTTTGAGCGCGACGAGTTCTCCGTGACAAACCATGCAGGCACAGAACAGCAACGTCATGTAGGTCGCGCCTTGCAGGACAAAGCTCGTCGTCGCGCGCCAGTTCAAAGCCGAGCCCCATAAGAGCAACGTCGCTCCGACCGATGCCACAAGCAGACCCAGCAAGAAGAGTCTTCTGCGATACCAGCGGTCGCTGTCGAAGGTGAGGATGAAGGTCAGCAAGTAGATCGCAAGCGGCAGCACCCACAAGAACGGCACGACGGCAATGTCTGTGCAAACTTGATTGGTCACGGCCAGCAATAGCGCGGAAGGAGCCGCCGCCAGCGCAATCCACAACATCACAAGACTGCCCGCAGGCGGCACGTCGACAATGGGTTCGCTCGCGCTTGAAGGGGCATCAGTCACAACCGGCTTCGCTCGCAGCGCGAGCGTCGCGCACGTCACACACAGCGCGGCAAACGTCACAAAGCCGACCGACCAGAAAGTGGCTTGCTGCTCCGTCGCCCAGCGCGGCTCAACAACGAACGGGTAAGACAACAACGCCAACAGCGAGCCAATGTTCGACAGCGCATAAAGCCGATACGGCGATGCGGCGGGGAAGACTCGCGCGAACCATCCTTGCAACAGCGGTCCCGTCGTCGAGAGCACGAAGTACGGCAGTCCGACCGTCGCAGCTAACAGCAGCAAGATGCGACCGACGGGATCGTTCGCGTTCGTCGGCTTCCAACTGGGATCGGGCGCGATCGGTAAGAGGCATGCTGCGACGACCATGATCGTCAGATGCAATGCCGCTTGAGTCTTCGGACCGAGCCGACTGACAAGCAGATGCGCATAGAGGTAGCCCGCGAACAACGTCACCTGAAAGAACAGCATGCAGGTCGTCCAAACGGCGGGGCTGCCTCCGAACCATGGCAGAATGAATTTGCTGATGAGTGGCTGCACCTGAAACAGCAAGAAGGCACTGACAAAGACCGTCGCCAGAAAGACGACAGACGAAGCGAATCGACCCGACTGTGACATCTCAAACAGCTCCCGCTGAATTGGAAGATCCCATGTAACAAGAAGTGCAAAGTAGATTGGGGTTCCATCCCGATCGCGCAGCGGAGAACCGCCCGCATCAAACCTGCGATCCGTCGTCAGCAACCGCTCGCACCGAGCCGTCTTTCCTCCGCTGCGTTCTTCGCAACCGGCTGTTCAATCCGCCGGTGAAATCGACTGGGTGTAACCGGCATTCCAGCGCGGTCTCCGGCGGGCTTGTCCCGTCGGGACCAACGACTGGCAGCTACAAGAACGAGCTGACTTGATCACTCTCCGTCCGGCTTGCCCGGACGGGAGACGACTCAAATTCAACGCCAGAGTGCCGGTCACACCAAATCGACTCGCGCAGACCAATCGGCGAGCAACGACCATTCCTGCATCGAGCTGCGAAATGATGTTGCTCAAACGCAACACGAAGTCGCGGCGAGCACCGGCGTTTGGCAGTTGAGTCATGGCGCTGTCATGAATTCTGAGCGCCGCTTCGCGCTCAACTGGCATCCGGTTTCGGTTCGGTTACTGAGTCACTTCCAGCAGGAAGCGCTGTCGGCGGCGGGTTGTCAGGCACTGGTGAGACTGGCAGTGCAAACTCCTGAATCAACTCTTCGCGCCGACGTTGAACGGTCTCGTCAAAGATCTGAATCACATCCAGCGCCTTATCGCGCGACGTGACCAGTCCAATGATGAGGTACTGCACGAGAGCCATTCCGTAGCAGACCCATCCGGGATTGCCCGGCGCGATCGCTGCCAGAATCGCAAACACCGGCGAGCTGCGATTCAGATGCACGCACAAGTGGCCTCGCACGAACGGCCATGCTTGCTGCCGAATCTGCGGCAGCCACTTCTTCTTCCGATCGAACAACACCTTCGGAGGGCCATGATGGATGACCGCAAACAATTCTTGATCGGGCATCATCTGCACGACGCCAATCGCCAACATGACCCGCAGTCCGAGCAAGATCCATCCAGTCTCATCTTGATGGTCGACATGCAGCGGACTCAGTTCGGTCTCGGCGTGATGCCGCGAAAAGCGTGCTTGAATCAGCGGCTTCACCCACGGAAACAACATCGTCTCCATATTTTGAGTGGCGATCAGCAACAGCACGGCGCCGCGAAACCATTGCTCAAGATCCTTTTCGAGTTCGGCATCGAGTTGCTGAAGTCGCAGCACCTTTCGCGTGAAGAGACGAAACAGCGGCCCCGCAATGCAGCCGACGAGCAACCGAGTAATCGGCCGCACAATCGGCTTCAGCAGCGAGACATCCATCAGGATGCGGAACAAACTCCACACAGCGCGTCGTCCTTGCGTTGATTGCGTTCGAAGCGAAAGTCGACCGCGATGCTAGCAGCTTGTCGTCGTAGCATGGACTTCCAGTCCGTGCGGTCTTCGAGCAGTTCGCGTTCATACGACAGTCACAGATCAGCATGCTTCGTGAGTTTCACGTCATGCGCGTCTTCGTAGCCGAAGTCGTCAGACTTCGGACGCAGTCACTGCGGCCCCCGAAATCTTACGATTTCGGCTACGGCTGATTGCGTCGTCGGGTTTGCCCCGTTCGCAAATCAGAGCTGCTTAACGAGCAAGAGTGCTCAAGACTCAAACCGTTGAAGTAGCTCTGTAACGCAAATTGTATCAGATATTGCAGTGGTCGCCTTTGGCTCTACGAAAGTGCGTCTTCGAATGCGTCTCGGCAAGTGCAACGTCAACCTGCAATGATGCCGCAGCCAAGACGCTCTTTCGCGGAGCGAAAGGCGACCATAACCCGCCCTCAGACATCCGCGCACGCCGCGCACATCTCACGATGAAGTACGCATCGCTTACGAGGAACGCCGCATGCCTTCGCCTTTTCCCGGAATGGATCCGTATCTCGAAGACCCCAAAGTTTGGCCCGACGTGCATCACGAGCTGATCTCGGAGATTCGAGGCGCAATCAGTCGACAACTACGCCCGCGATACACGGCGATGGTCGAAGATCGAGTCTATCTCTCGGACGATGAGGATCCGGGACGCTCTGTCATTATTCCTGACATCACAATTCACGAGCACGATGGTCGTGCTTCGTTCCCCTCGTTCAGCGACAGCGATGGCGGCGTTGCTCTTGCGGAACCGGTCGTCGTCACGACCTTGATCGACACCGAGATTCACGAGGCGCGGCTTGCGATCTACGAACGCGCAACGCAATCGCTCGTCACCGTCATCGAAGTCTTGAGCCCGAGTAACAAAGTCGCGGGGTCTCGCGGTCGTACGAGCTACAAAGCCAAACGCGACGAAGTTATGCAATCGTCAGTGCATCTCGTTGAGATCGACCTACTGCGTTCGGGCATGCCGATCATTCCTGACTCGCGACTGCCGCCGTGCGAGTACCGAGTGCATATCTCGCGCGATGAAGAACGGCCGAAAGGACGCGTATGGCCGATCCGCTTAACGCAACGACTGCCGATCATCCCGATTCCGTTGCGCGCGCCGGATCCCGATTGCCCGCTCGATCTGCAAGCGGCGTTGAACGCCATCTATGACCGAGTCGGCTATGACCTCGTCGTTGATTACGAGCATGAGCCGACTCCGCCGTTAGCCGAGCCGCTCTCTGAGTGGGCTCGCAAAACAATCGCGAAAGCAAGTCACTGAGAGCCGCGCTTTCGACAAGTTGCTCGCAACAGCGCTCGATGCGCGTCGCTCAATATCCCGCTGCTTTGCCGAGCGTGCGTCGGTAGTCCGCTGCTCCTTGCAGCAAGCCGTCCTTGATCAAAATCGAATGGCCGTCTCCCTGCGTGCCGCCTTTCGTCGCGACGTCGTGACCGAGCAACCGCAACTTTGCGAGCGACTCTGCGAACTGCGGCGCTTCGGCTTTCTCGAAGCTCACGCGATCGGGGAACCACTGATGATGCAGTCGCGGTGCATCGACCGCCGCTCGCACATCAAGGCCGTACTCGGTGACACCGAGCACCACATTCAGCACGGTATTGGGAATCGTGCGACCGCCGGGCGAACCGGTAACGAGCAGCAGCTTTCCGTCCTTCGCGACGAGCGTCGGCGATTGGGAACTCAGCATGCGTTTCCCCGGCGCAACGAGATTCGCCGCCGTGCCAATGCGACCGGCGCGCGTCGTCTTACCCGGCTTCCAGTTGAAGTCAGTCATCTCATTGTTGAGCAAGAAGCCGGCGCCTCTCACGACCACTCGCGAGCCGTAGCTGTTTTCGAGGGTGTAAGTATTTGCAACCGCCATCCCGGACTTATCGACGATCGAGAAGTGCGTTGTGCTCTCACTCTCGGAGCTGAGTTCAATCTCAGGAGCAAGCTGCTCGCTCGGAGTTGCTCGCTCGCGCGAGATGCTCGCTGCCAACTGCTTTGCGTAGTCCTTGCTGATCAGCTTCGAAGGGATCTCGGTGAAAGCGGGATCGCCGAGATATCGAGCGCGGTCGCAATAGGCTCGCTTCGTTGCCTCGATCACTAAGTGCAGCGCTTCGGGCGAGTACCGCTGATGCTGCTTGAGATCGAACTGCTCCAAAATGTTGAGTGCTTCAACAACGACCGTCCCGCCGGAACTCGGAGGTGGCGGACCGAAGACGTCATAGCCCCGATACGTGCCATGAATCGGTGCGCGAACCGTCGCTTGATACGCCTCAAGATCAGCGAGCGTCACAAAGCCGCCGCTCGCCTGCATCTCGGCCACAAGCTGCTGAGCAATACGGCCTCGATAAAACGCATCCGGGCCGCCATCAGCAATGAGCTGCAATGTTGCCGCTAACTCGGATTGGACGAGTCGATCTCCGGCTTTCCATGCGCGGCCATCCGGCTTGCCATAGACGCGTACGAACTCGGGGAACTCATCACGAGTCGCGCGATTCAATGAGTTGAGTCCGCTTGCGAGCACTGCATCAATCGCGAAGCCCTCGCGCGCGAGCTTCACTGCGGGCAGCACTAACTCGCGCCATTGCTTGCTACCGAACTTCGCGTGCGCAAGAGCAAGCCCGCGCACTGTTCCCGGCACGCCGACAGTCTTCGCTCCCTTCTGACTCGTGACGCCGACGAACGTCTCTGCAGAGCATGCTGCCGGAGCAGTCTCGCGATAGTCGATGCATACCGGCTTCTGATCGGTCCCCGGCCAAATCATCGCGAACCCGCCGCCGCCAATGTTGCCGGCTTCTGGAAACGTGACGGCGAGCGCTAACGCCACTGCGACCGTCGCATCGACGGCATTGCCGCCGGACTTCAGCACTTCAAGACCGACATCACTCGCTTCCGGATTGACCGAGACGACCATTCCCTGCCGCGCTTCGACGACCGGCACTTTCTCTGCGGCAGAGATCGCAGTCGTCAGCAAGCAGCAAGTAACAACAACGCGCATCGCATGATTCATGAGCATCCCTTTCACCGCATGAATGCGTCTCGGATCGAGTCCGCTATTAAGGTCCGATCGTCCGTTTTTAGTTCGCGCGGTCATGAGTCGATGTTCTCAGTCGCTTAACGGCACGACCGCCAAAATCAAAAGCCGTAGGAGACTGTTGAAGCAACGCCCCGAGTGACTCAAGCAAAGGCTCGAATCGGGGCGTCTCTTGCAGCAGCTTCCTACGGCTTTCAGTTCAACGCAGTTCGCGCTGAAGACTTCATGCAACCGATGTCTGACGTCTCGCCTTAGCGTTGAATGCGAGCCGAGCCGCCTTTGGCGAAGGCTTCCACTTGCTCGACCGTCGCCATCGTTGTGTCGCCGGGAAACGTTGTGAGCAGCGCACCGTGAGCCCATCCGAGTCGCACGGCTTGTTCGTTCGAAGCACCGCTCAAGAGACCGTAGATCAAGCCGGCTGCGAAACCGTCGCCGCCGCCGACGCGATCATGCACGTCGAGTTCGCAAGTCGGAGCGACGTGCGTCTCGCCATTGATCCATGCAACCGCGCTCCAGTCATGACGATTCGTCGTATGCACTTCGCGCAGCGTCGTTGCGACAACCTTGATGTTCGGGAACTGCTTGCGGACATCGTCCATCATGCCGAAGAAGGTCGACGGATCGAGCTTCGACTCACTCTTCGCCGTCACTTCGGGGCCTTTGACTCCGAGTCCCTTTTGCAGGTCCTCTTCATTGCCGATGAGCACATCGACGTTCTCGACGATGCGACGCAACGTCTGCTGAGCAGTCTCAAGTCCGCCTGAGATCTTCCACAACTTCTCGCGGTAGTTGAGATCAAGCGACGTCACTGCACCGGCTGCCTTCGCCGCCTTCATGCCTTCGATGACGAGTTCCGGAGTCGTCCGCGACAGTGCCGAGAAGATGCCGCCACTATGAAACCAACGAATGCCGCCGGCGAAGATTTGCTTCCAGTCGAAGTCGCCGGGCTTCAGTTGCGCGGCCGCTTCGTTGCAGCGGTTGTAGAAGACAACCGGAGCACGCACGCCGAGACCTTGATCGCTGAAGACGCAGGCCATGTTCGGGCCCGTCACTCCGTCGTGATCGAAGTAGCGATAGAACGACTTCACGCCCATCGCGCGAACTCGCTCGTTGATGAGATCGCCGATCGGATAGCGAACCATTGCCGACGCGACGCCCGTATTGAGGCGGAAGCAGTCGCTGAGATTGGCCGCGACATTGAACTCGCCGCCGCTCACGTGAATGTCGCACTTATTGGCTTTGCGGAATGGGATGATGCCGGGATCGAGCCGATGCACGAGGGCTCCCAACGACAGCAGATCCAATGCTCCGGACGCGGGAATACTCAAGCCATTGCTCATGCGGACTTCCTTTCATGCAGACGCGATAAACGAAGACGAACCGTCCCCAAACGGAGGGCTCGCGGGCAGAACTCGAAGAGCAAGCAGCAGGCTTGCAGGCATCAGTGAGCGACTTATGCCGATGCGTCAATTCGCTAAGAACGACGACGATTGAGAGTGCCGCTTAGAAAGAGGGCGGGAAGGTAGCGACGCCCATTCTGCTTCGCCATTCGTGCCCTCGCGGAAGTAAGTCCCGCGAAAAGCCGCTCGTTTCAAGCGTCTCTTCAGCGCGCCCGCGACATCGGTTTCGCTCGGCTTGCGATCGATTCTCCGTCAGGCAATCGCCGCTTGCTCGCAGGGGCAATGCTGAAAGCGTGCGTGTCTCAGGTTCTCAAGCCCGCAAACTAAGACACTCGGGCTAGCTTCAAAGCAGAGCGACCTCATGAGCGCGCGTCTCATGTGCAAGCGGCTCACTGAATCGAGTGGCAAATCGAGATCGAACGTCATTCGGATCGGCCCGCCGCTCTTCAACCGTTCGCAATGCGAATCACTGTGCCCGATCAACTGATGGGCCAATCGACTTTGTTGGCTCCCCACTCACGATGAGGAAATGAAATGCGACTCGATACGAAGATGTGCCTGAGTTCCGTGCTGATGGCGGCGATTTGTGGCGGTTCCGGCATCTACGGCATCGCGATGATTGACGAGCAAGCGGCGCGCTTATCCGGTCCGGCATTTCAAACGGCCGACGGCGCGATGATGACTCAGATCGAAGTCGAGAAGCAGATGCTCGCCGTGCAAGGCATCGTCAATGACACCGATGTCTCAGCCAATCAAGCACTGCTTACGAAGTCGCGCGAAGAGGCAGTTGCGAATCTCACTCGTTCGCTCAAAGCCGAACTGCTGTCGTCGAACCGCGTCGCGGAAGTGCAGACTCAGCGAACGGCTTATGAAGCGAGCCTCTCGGAATTGCTGACTGCGAACGCGCGACTCAAAGACGCTCGCAAAGAGTTCGACACTCATGCCGACACGCTGCGTGATTTGACCGCGAACCTTGAAGAAGTCGCTGACGGTGCAGTCGGAGCGATCGAAGAGAAACCCGATGAGCCGATTACATGGAACGGCGGGCTCGGCACGCGCTGGAACGCCGCTGACGGAGCAATGGAGAGCCGTATTGGTCTACTGACCCAGATCGTGCTGGCAGAACGACTCCGCACCGGAATGTCGCCTGAGCAATTCGATCATGAATACAAAGAGACGGTCGAGTTTCAGGAAGAGGCGCTGAAGCTGATGGTCGACTCGAAGTTCTTTTTGACCCCGTTCGATCCAAAAGCACCGCAAGGCCCGACGACTCAGCACGTCTACATCGAGACGCAGAACAAACTGAAAGCCGCGATCGAAGCCTATGCAACGCAAGTCAAAGAGTTCGCGCGCATCAATCAGCAGTATCACGCGAAGAGCAAAGCCTTTTTGGCCGTACTTGATGAAATGGAAGTGGAAGCGGATCACGCGGTTGAGGAATGCAGAACTGTCATCGCGGATTCGAAAGTCCGAGCATGGACAACGATCGGTCTCTCATTGATTGCGAGCATTGCAGCATCTGTCTTCGGAGCGTTGTTGCTAGCTCGCCGCATCACGCAACCACTGCAAGCAACTGTCGAAACGCTCGACAAACTCGCGCATGGCGACCTCACTCAACGAGTAACCGTCAATGCAACGGGCGAAGTCGGTCTTGTTGTCGCGGCCGTGAATCAGATCGCAACTAGCTTCCAAAAGACGGTCGAGAAATTGGTCCTCACAACATCCACTCTCGATGACGCCTCAAGCGCAATGGCGATGACAGCGGCAGGACTTGCATCGTCTGCCGAGCATGCCACTAAGCAGTCTTCATCCGCCGCATCTGCTGCCGAAGAAATGTCGAACCGCATTACGAGCATCTCTTCTTCGACCGAGCAGGTTTCAACGAGCGTCAGCAACGTCACGAAGACTGTGCAAGAAATTACACAAAGCATTGCTGAAGTCTCTCGCTCGGCTGAGCAATCAGCGACGATCACTCAGCAAGCGTCGCACCTCGCATCGTCGAGCAACGGTCAGATCGAAGCGCTGACAAAGGCGACTGCCGAGATCTCGGGATTCATCGAAGTGATTCAAGACATCGCCGATCAGACGAACCTGCTCGCACTCAATGCAACGATCGAGTCAGCTCGTGCCGGACAAGCGGGTAAAGGCTTCGCAGTTGTGGCGAATGAGGTCAAAGAATTGGCATCTCAATCGCGTCAGGCGACGGACGACATCCGACAGCGCATCACGACGATGCAGCAAACGAGCGAGCAAGTCATCAGCACGATCAGTGAGATCTCGAAGGTCATCGGCAGTGTGAGTGGCGCAGCTCAGTCGATCGCCTCTGCCGTCGAGCAGCAAAGCCTCGCCGCACGCACTGTGACTCACAGCATGGAAGAGATCGCAACGGCGGCGACCGTTGTCGCCTCGGGGATCTCGGAGACAGCAACAGCGAGTATCGAGATCAGCGGCAACATTGTCGGCCTCGATCAAGAAGCTCGACGCACCGCCGAAGGTGCAACGCACGCGAATCACGCGAGCGACGAACTCTCAAATCTCGTGACGGACCTCAAGCATCTCGTCTCGAACTTCACGGTGTAATCACTGTTGCATCTCGGAGTGCTCTGTCTCGACAGAGCACTCCGACTCAGCGGCAAGAGAGCATTCTCTGAACGCTCAAACGTTCGCTCACAAACCGCAGGCCGACCGCACTCGGTCGAGCACTTTGCGTCCGACTTCGCGAGCTTTCTTCGCTCCTTCGCGAAGCACGTCTTCAACAGTGTCGGGCGACTTTTCTAACTCGGCGCGACGAGCACGCGCCTCGGCGAAGTAAGCCATTGCAGCATCGAACAATGCTTGCTTCGCGTCTCCGTAGCCCATTCCGCCAGCGCGGTACTTCGCAGCGAGCGCGGCTTGCTGCTCGTCATTGGCGAACAGCTTGAAGAGCGTGAAGACGCTGCATGTGTCGGGATTCTTCGGCTCCTCAACCGGAGTCGAGTCAGTCTTGATCGACATGATCCGCTTCCGCAGCTTCTTGTCCGGCTCGAACATCTCGATCGTGTTGCCGTAGCTCTTCGACATCTTCTCGCCGTCGAGACCGACAACCTTTGCGGTCGACTCAACAACGTGCGCGTTCGGCAGCTTGAGAGCTTCGACGTTGTAGATCTGATTGAACCGACCGGCGATGTCCCGCGTGACTTCGATGTGCTGAATCTGATCCGCTCCGACCGGCACGACATCGCTGTCGTAAAGCAAGATGTCAGCAGCCATCAGCACCGGATAAGTAAAGAGCCCGGCATCAGCCGCGATGCCCTTTGCCTTCTTGTCTTTGAAAGCATGGCACTTATCGAGCAAGTGCATCTGAGTGACGGTCATCAGCAGCCATGTAAGTTCTGTGACCTCCGGGATATCCGACTGACGAAAGAGCGTCGCGGTCTCGGGCTTCAGGCCGAGGGCGAGCAAGTCGATCGCCGCGTCGCGCGTGTAGCCGCGCAGTTCGTCGGGATTGCGCACGGTCGTCAGCGCGTGATAGTCGGCAATGAAATAGAAGGCCTGCTCGTTGTGTTGCAGGTCGATGTATTGCCGAATGGCGCCGAAGTAGTTGCCCCAATGGAACCGACCAGTGGGCTGAATGCCGGAGAGGATTTTCATCAAGTCTTGAGGGGTTTGAGTGTTGAGCCCGCAATGGCAGCTCAGGTTGATAAGTAGACGAGTAACGACATCGGATTCTCACTTCGCAGCTTCCGCAAGTCGTGAGCGGGACGTTGTAGCGGAAGCCATGAAGCTTCGACTTCGGTCAATTGAAGCCGAACCGCATCCGGTCACCCCGTTGAATTAAACGAACGACGTAAGGCGTCAAGTTTCCGACGTGTTGTGCAATTGCTCTTCGCGAAGCTGTCGCACATAGGCTTCTAACTCCTCAACCGAGATCCCTTTCAGTTCCTCGGCTCGCTGCCGCAATCCTGTGTGAGTTGGGAACACAGATTGAGTTCTATGTTCTTCATCCGCGTGAGACACATCCGTGTGCGAAGCTGAATTGCCCAAAGACTTCGCACACGGATATTTCCCACACGGATAAGACGCGCCGTAACAAACCTGTGCTTAGTAATGGCGAAATCCGTTCGATGAGTTCCCGAAGAGGCGGGCACTTGCGGCAAGCCTTTCACGCGCTCGCCTGCGGGCAAGCCCTTCAATCACGCTTCAGGCTCAAGGCAGTTGAGATGTTCCGAAACAAAGTCACGTAGGGAGTCTTGTCTAAGGCATGTCAAACCCCGGCTGAAAATGGAACTCGAAGATCTGACTGACGACGCCGTTCAGCTCAGGCCGAGTCTGAACGAGATAGCTCCCGGCAGCCATGAGACCGAGTCCGAAAGTCATTAGTCCGTTGCCTTATTTCGACTGTCCGCTTCAGGTTTTCGACGGTTTCCCTTTGGGCGGTACGAGGTTGCGTGCTTAGTAGTAGGCATCTCGGGCGAGTTCGTTTCGCATCAGCCAGCGCTGGGCGGTTTCGGTTTTATGCCGCAAGGTGTTCGCTTGCAGGTGCTCTTTCAACACCACCGCGATCAACTCCCGAGCTTGCGGCGCTGTCATCGCGGGGGTCTGTATTTTTCCCCGCCGCGTCTCCTCGATGAGGAACCACACGGCAATCAGTGACAGCGTTTGATGATGGTGCGAACCGACCCAGTTTCAAACTTGGCAGTCGCCCAGTCTCGCTTCGCTCTTACCCCGCTCAAAGCAGTCTTCGATGCAATGCTCGGCATTCGCCACTTGGGCAAACTCCCAATGAGATGTCTGAGCGTCAGCGTTTGAGAGGAAGTAGTCGTGCTTAAAGCTGCCGTCATCTTGCTTCTCGCAAGTAATAACTAATACCTCTTCTGCGCTGCCCTTTCAGCTTTCGACGTCTGAAGATCAACTGACAGTCGAAGTAGAAGCCTGTCCGAGAAATCGTGCGGCTTCTAGCCTGTCAGAATTCTTGCAGACTCAATTGCCGATGCCGACAGGCAAGATGCCTGTCCCACTACCCGGACAGACTCCTAGAAACCCACTTCGCCGACATCATCTCCTCAACCACTCCCGGAGCCGTTCGCTATGGCCAGTTGCGCGTACTGCAATTCGTTCATCCTGTTTGGCGGAGTCACTGACGGCGACCTGCGTTTCTGCAATGCCGGTTGTCACGAGAAAGGTTTGCTCGCGCATGTCGCAAGCCGACTGCCAGCACGCGACGTGAAGGCGCTGCTTGCCGAAGTGCATCAAGGCCGCTGCCCGAAGTGCGAAGGCAAAGGCCCGATCGACGTGCATGTGAATCACACCGTTTGGTCGGCGATCCGCATCACGTCATGGAAAAGCACGCCGAACGTCTGCTGCAAAAGTTGCGGGCGTAAGGCTCAAATCGGCGGCATCGCGTTTAGCTTTTTTCTCGGTTGGTGGGGCTTCCCCTTTGGCATCGTCATGACCCCGGTGCAGATCTGCCGAAACATCGGCGGCATCTTTGGCGGTCCGAACCCGGACGAGCCCTCTGCCGAACTTGAAAACATCGTGAGGCTCGGAATGGCAGCCGGTGACTTCGGTCCGGTCTCAACGAGACCTCGTCGAGTCGAGCAGGACGATGCCGAGGAAGATGACCTCATCGACGCATTCGAACCCGATGACGATGAGGATGACGACGATAGCTATGACGAAGTCGAGATCGTCACAAAGTCCGCTCCGCAGCGGCGCTCATCAGCAACTCGCGCGAAAGCCACTCACGATGATGAGGACGAACCTCAGCCGCGTGCGGCAGCCAGTCGGTCTCAGTCGCCCGCAACATCGTCGTCTGTCGGGCAAGTCGTCTGCCCGCAGTGCGAATCGAAGTTCAAAGTCTCGGCGAGCATTCGCGGCAAGCGCGTGCGTTGCCCTCAATGCAGTGGCGTGATCGAGGTGCCCGAATAGCCGTGCTCGCGAACTCTCCTTGAAGAGCAACGAGCAACGTGCCGCGAGAGCGAGTGGAATGAAAAGCACACTCGCTCAATCGCCTCTCACTCAACGCCTTAAACGACAGCGACGAGGATGCTCGATCGAGCATCCTCGTCTGTCGTTCGATCAGTAGTTGTAGGCCGATCCAATGCTGTCAATCAGAGGTGTCAATCAAGGTCAGCAGTAACATCGTTGGCAATGAGTCGTCGACCGCGATCAAGGGAGCAAGCTCATGAGGGTGAGAGTCGCAATCGAGTGGCGTGCTCAAGGCAACGCAGAGACCCAACACTCGCCGGATATCACACGCGAGTGTTGGTCGTAGGAGTTAGTGGCCGGGAGCCGCACAGGTCGGAGCACAAGGAGCTGCACAAGACGGAGCGCAGCTGCTGGTGCAGCAGTTCGACTTGCAGCAGCCACCGAGCTTCGGCAACGACAGCTTCGGCAGATGGCAATGGCAGAGATCCAACTTCGGCAAGCAGAGCTTCGGCAGCTCCATACGAGGCATGCAGCAAGGATCCCACTTCGGAAGATTCAGCTTCGGCATGCAGCACTTCGGCTTGCAGCAGCTATGAGCCGGAGCACAGCAGTTGTGAGCTGGAGCACAGCAGCTCGGAGCCGCTGGGGCACAAGCTGGCGCACACGGAGCAGCGCAGCTCGCTGCTTTCGGAGCACAAGCAGGTGCACAAGGAGCAGCACAAGTCGCTGCGGCTGGCGCACATGCAGGAGCACACGGAGCGGCACAAGTCGCCGCAGCCGGAGCACATGCAGGAGCACAAGCGGCAGGAGCTGCACAGCTCACAGCCTTCGGTGCACAAGCTGGGGCACAAGGAGCAGCGCAAGTCGCCGCTTGTGGTGCACAAGCTGGAGCACACGGAGCGGCGCAGCTCTTCGCTGCGGGCGCCGCACAAGTTGGCGCACAAGGAGCACAACACGAGGGTCCATGATTAAACAAGCCGGCTTGTGCGCTGCCGAGGCTTGCTGCAAGGACCACAAACGCTTTTGTCAGGGTCGTCCACTTCATTCCGGGCATCTCCTCAAACGTGAAACCAGAAACCAATCGTTGTCACTCCAGTTGCGACAGAAACGGGCACACGCCCGTGAATGGAGTGTCCTGCCAGACGAGGCAGGGCGGGTAACGCTGATAAAGTTTTCGGCCTGCCCAGCAGCTCTTCTCCTGAAGATCGAGCCCTTTCAAATTGAACTCAGGGCCTTTGCGGTGACGGTGAGGGTTGTGTCGCAGGCGCTGGCCGCGCTGTGAACACCAGCAACAACGTTCGAGCGCAAGCCGCAGAACGCACGACTCAAACGGGTCGTCCTCACAACGACGATTCTCGGAGCCGCCCTCTACACTCCGCCGCCGGGATTTCTCGCCGACTACTCGCCCAATAGAAGTGTGGACGTGCCGGACCACTTCGGAGTGAGACTGCTGGATTTCGCCCCTGTCGACGAACTCCTTTCGAGCTCGCGCCGTCGTCCGAAGAAATCAGACGGTGCTCAATCCGCTGTGCGTCTCACCTTGTGGCTTCGAGCCTTCGTGTAAGAACTCTTCCCCGCTTCAGCTTCGCAATTGGAATAATTACGACACAGCAAGAAGACGCTCGCGCGTCTTCAATCTCCACTCAGGAAAGGCTCGAATGAAAGCCCGTTGCTCGTTCTGGATTGTGCTGTGGCTGCTGTCTCTGACCCCGTCCTTTGCCGCCGACAACTGGCGCTTCACGGTTTCGTTTGCGTCTGCGGTTCGCAAAGAAGCATTCAGCGGACGCGTCTATGTCTTGCTCAGTCAGCGAAACCCGGAACCGAGACTCGGCCCGAACTGGTTCACTCCCGAGATCTTCTGCTCGCAGGACGTCAAAGATTGGATGCCGGATACTCCGCTCGTTTTTGACTCCGAGAAACCGGACAACGTGCTGAGTTACCCCGAGCACTTCTCGAAGCTCGATCTCCGCAACTTCAAAGTGCAAGCCGTTGCTCGGTTCAACGTCTGGGAACGGGAGATCGGACGCGGTCCCGGCAATGGCTTTAGTCAGGTCGAGTCCGTGACTGGGCCGGGAGAGCAGCCGCAACTCGTCATTAAGAGCCTCGTTCCTGAGCCGAAGTTTCAAGAGACAAAGTGGGCGAAGCAGTTGCAGGTGAAATCTAAGTTACTCAGCGAGTTCTATGGCCGCGAAGTCTTTCAGCACGGAGCCGTGCTGCTGCCGGGTAGCTATTATGACATGCCCGAGAAGCGATATCCGGTCATCCTCACGATCCCCGGATTTGGCGGCGACCATTACTCCGCCAGTCGGAACGAGCCGATTGCGGAATCGAATGAACTTGGCATCGAGTTCATTCGTGTGATGCTCGACCCCTCATGCCCGCTCGGGCATCACGTCTTCGCCGACTCCGCGAACAACGGGCCGCGCGGAAAGGCTCTCATCACCGAGTTCATTCCCGAGTTGGATCGTCAATTCCGCAGCATCCCGGAGCCAGCAGCAAGGCTCGTCACCGGGCATTCATCCGGCGGATGGAGCAGTCTGTGGCTGCAAGTCACTTATCCCGATTCATTTGGCGGCGTGTGGAGCAGTTCTCCCGATCCGGTCGACTTCCGCGACTTCCAACAAATCAACCTCTATCGCCCCGGCGAGAACATGCACGTCGACTCGCAGCAGCAAGCTCGACCTATCGCGCGAGTCGGCGGGGCCGTGAGGTTGTGGTATCGCGGCTTCGATCAGATGGAATGGACGCTCGGGCCCGGCGGGCAGCTTCATAGTTTTGAAGCGGTCTTCAGCCCGCGCGGCACCGATGGCAAGCCGCTCCTCATTTGGGATCGCAAGACCGGCGCCGTCAACACCGAAGCCGCAAAGCACTGGGAGAAGTACGACATCCGACTCGTCCTCGAACGAAATTGGGCAACACTCGGCCCGCAGATAAAGGGCAAGCTCCGCGTTCACATGGGCGATCAAGACACCTTCTATTTGGAAGGCGCGACTCGCTTGCTCAAGGAGTCACTTCAGCAGCTCGGGAGCGACGCGATCGTCGAAATGCATCCGGGAAAAGATCACAGCAACATTCTCCCGTTCCTGCGCGAACGCATCCGGCAAGAGATGGCCGAGCAAATCAAGAAGTCCGTCAAACTCCCGTAGAGTGAACCGCTTCTGAAGACCTGCCGGCCCCGACATTCATTCCGCAAAAGCAGGTCAGCGTTCGCAAAATCGAGGCGACCGTCGCAACCACTTCTTGAAGGTCTTGAAGGCCACTCAGTCGCGACTCGCTACCTCACGAACTTGATGGCCGCTCTTGCCGCCGGACTTTTCGAGCAACTCAATCGGCCCGATCGACATCCAGCGATCGACTGCTTTGCACATGTCGTAGATCGTGAGAGCCGCAACGCTCGCGCCGGTCATCGCTTCCATCTCGACGCCAGTTCGACCGTGATTCACGCATTCCACTTCGATGCGAATCCGGTCGCTGCCGACAACTTCAAAGTCGATCTTCACCGCATCGAGGCCGAGAGAGTGGCAGAGCGGGATCAAGTGCTGCGTCTGCTTTGTCCCCATGATTCCGGCCAATCGAGCGACCTCAAGCACGTCGCCTTTTGAATGCGAGCGATCGTTAATCATCTTCAAGGTCGAGGGCTCCATCCGGACGAAAGCCTGAGCCCGAGCGATTCGCTTACTAATAGCCTTCTCGCTCACATCAACCATGCGGCTCGCACCCGACTCATCAAAGTGCGAAAACTGCGGAACACTCGGCTCAGTCATTCTCACCTCGTCACTCAAGTCCGCCAAACTGGCGCACGGCCTCATACACCACTGTGTTGACGGTGCTCGCCAAATTCAGGCTGCGCACTTCGGGCCTCATCGGAAGACGAATACTGGTCGCCGAGAATTCTGCTCGGAGCGACTCCGGCAACCCCCGCGACTCGCTGCCAAACAGCAAGATATCTCCGCGTTGGAAAGTCGCATCCCAAACAACTCTTGTCGCAAACTTTGTGAGACACCACACGGCTTGCGTCGGCAAATGACGACGAAGTTCTTCCCAACTCTCGACCGCCTGCCAATCCAATTTCTCCCAGTAATCCATTCCGGCACGACGCAGGTGCTTTTCATCGAGTTGAAAACCCAGTGGACGTATCAACCACAATTTCGCCCCGACGGCAACGCAAGTCCGCCCGATATTCCCCGTGTTCTGAGGAATCTCCGGCTGAAACAACACAACATTCAGCAGCGGTCCTGCACTCATGACGTCCGGCCGTATGAAGAAATCCAAAACGCTTCAACTAGCTCGCAAGGTGTAGTCGAGACGCTCAACCGCAACCTTGCAATAAACGCATTTCGAGACCAATGGCCCCAACGAAAACGCGATCTCACCAATTACCGACGTCACACAACTGACGAACCGGCAATCGAAACTACTCACAACCCGCCGAGTCACAACTCGCGATGGCCCATCAAACCGATTTAATAAATAGACATAAAAAAACTCCCAGTCGGTTACCCGACTGGGAGTCCTTT